>JAIVTC010000145.1:0-2501 GCA_048629055.1 Candidatus Bathyarchaeota archaeon | reverse complement strand
GATTTTTTGGTCAAATTTTCACCTTGATGCCGATAAAAGCTCCGAATCCCGTGCCCGCATAGCCGTGGATCGGCTGATACTGCTTGTCGGTCAAATTGATGATTTTCCCCTCAACCTTCCAACGGTCATTGAATTGATAACTGGCGGCAAGGTCAATGGTTGTGTAACCGCCGAGCGTTGTGCGTGTGACCGGGAAGGAGCCGCGAATGCTATCGTCGCGGCTGCCCACATAATGGACGATTCCTGAGAGAGAGATTTTCTCAGACGGATCATAATTGAGCGCCAGGCTGGCCTCGTTTTCCGGTCGGCGCAGCAACGGTTCGTCTTCGCTATCTTCAGTATCCGTCCAGGTGTAGTCCAGGCGCGCATTGAAAGCATCGTTGAAACGGTAGCTGACAAAGCTCTCGATGCCTTTTGTCGTCACATCGGGAACATTGAAATATTTAAAAGTGGTGTTGTTGAAATCGATCAGGTTGTCCAGCTTGTTGTAAAAGTAGGTGGCGCCCAGCGAAAGCCTGTTGTCCTGCAGTTGCTGGTCAAAACCTATCTCAGCGCCGCGACTCTTTTCGGCGTCAAGATCCGGATTCCCTGAAAATTCATCATACAGTTGAAACAGTGAGGGGGCGTTGAAAGCTGTGCCATAGCTTGCCTTGATTCTGGTATTGCTCTGTTCGATCAGGTAGACGGGTGCGATGCGCCACGTGGTCTCGCCACCAAATCCGGTGTGGTCGTCATGGCGCACGCCAATGGTTCCGAAGAGGTTGCCAAAAAAACTGAACTGGTCCTGCAGATAGAGTGACCGGGTGGTTGCCTGATGTTCGCCGGCGGAAAAATCCGAGGAGGTGATGGCCTTCTCCTGCTCCCATTTGAATCCGGCTGTCAGCGTATGGTTGTCCAGAAAGTAGAAGTCGTTGCGCCACTCCGCCTCATTGCGCTTGCTGTCGAAATTGGTCGAGGAGGGGAGTCCGAAGAAGTCATAGACGGTGTCTCTGACACTGCTGCTACGATTGAAAACCAGGCGGCTGCTCCATTTTCCGTCGAGTAGACGCGCCTCGGCGGCGGTGTGGATAAACCAGCTTTGCAGATCTGTCTCCGGGATGGAAGATTCATCCGCACTGGCGTCAAACTCGGTATTCGAGTCGATATATTGTCCACTCAACTCGAATTTCAGATTTTCAACGGGGTGGAATTCTGTGCTGACGGTTAGCGTCGTATTGCGATAGCCGTCGTCATCGACAGGAGAGAATTGATAATCCGGTGCGCTGACAGTCTCGCCATCGGTGTTGATATTTGCCAGCGACAGCATGTAAGTTGCTTTGTGATTCCCTCCATAGAGCGTCACTGCCTCTTTGAAGGTGTTGTGACTGCCGCCGGCAAGCTCGATCGAAGCGCTCACAGGGCCGCCTGCAGTACTCCCTTTTTTAGTGATGATGTTGATGACGCCGCCAATGGCATCGGAACCGTAGAGCGTACTCTGGGGCCCCCGCACAACCTCGATGCGTTCGATGGCGTCGGTCATGAGGTTGGCAAAATCAAAAGCGCCGTTCGGCGTGGTGGTGTCATTGATCTTGACGCCATCGATCATCACCAGTACATGATTCGAGTTGGTGCCGCGGATAAACAGCGATGTCGGCTGCCCGATGCCGCCGTTGCGTGCGATATGGACTCCGGGAACCTGACGCAGCGCCTCGGCAACAGTCTGGTATTGATGGCGCTCAATGTCGCTGCGCGTAATGACCGTGGTTGATGGCGCCGTCTCTACAAGAGGGGTTTCGTTGCCTGTCGCAGTGATGACGATGACCATTTCATCTTCGGCCGGGATGGCTGTGCCTGATGCTGCCAGCAGCAACAGTGGGATGGTTGATTTCATGATGGCTGTACCTTTAGGGAGTGCCCGCCGCACTCGGGAAGTTCAGTCAACAGAGTTGACTACCTGCATGCAGAGCCGGTCCCCGGACTTACAGTGAACTGCTGAAGAGGTACACTGATTACCGTTGCGGGGGCAGTGTCGGAATTGCACCGACTTCCCGATTCTCCAGGCAGGAGTCATTCCCGCCCGGCACTCTGAAGCGTAGTGACCTTAATGGATCGGCTATCCCAGGTCAAATAATGTCTGTTTTTTTACCACAGATGAACACAGATACACACAGATCATGTGACTTCTCAATAATCTCGTGCGTGACCGCGGTCAGAAGACCGCCTCTACAGTTCTATGTGACGCCAGATGTAGGAGCGGCCATCTGGCCGCGATGCACCGGTAATCAGTCAGCCGCTATACATGCAACTGTTTGCAGTGCTATTTCCAGCTCTTCATCGGTGGGTATCACCAGGATACTCACAGGACTTGAGTCACTGTTGATGGCAAAGGTGCCTTTACCCCGGTGTGAATTTTTCTCGTTGTCGATCTCGATGCCCATTGCCGCCATGCCGGCGCAGCTCTGCGCCCGTGTGCGGGCGTCATTTTCGCCAATTCCGCCGGTAAATACCACGGCATCCAGCTG
>JAIVTC010000144.1:0-6770 GCA_048629055.1 Candidatus Bathyarchaeota archaeon | reverse complement strand
CTGTCCGAGAATAGAAGACCTACTGCGGAAACGCCCTTTTGGCCAGATTTCCCGTCCATTATCGTTAAATAGCGCTGCTATTCGCCTCAAATGCACGAAAAATCTGACTCAAAATGACGTCCCCTCGCTACGGCCCCTATTCTCGGACAGGCTCCTGGAGGCTGTAATGTAACTTCTCAATAACTCCGTGTGAAATTACCTGTCATTTCGACCGAAGGGAGAAATCTTGAATTTGTTCGCTATATCCGGTGCTTTTAGATTTCCCCCGATGGTCGAAATGACAACATAGTGAATGAAGACCCGGCATGGACTTATTGAAAACTACCGCTGTAATTACAAAACCTCATGATATTCCTGTGCTTTTTGATTTTTCTTTAAGTATATTGTTTTAAGTAGACACTTGGAATATACTCTATATACAAGATATATATGGAGAAATACCACTCTTTGTCTCAAAGACAACTGGATAAGGAGTTGCCCATAAATAACTTCCCCATATCGAGCAGTAATGTTGTCCCTATTTAAGGCGCAGCAAGAGGCGCAACAGGGCAAGCAGGATGGGGAAGTTGTTTTTGGACAACGACTAAGTGGAGGGCCAATGAAATGAAAAAATCACTTCTACTGTTTGGATTACTCTTCTATTTACTCTTGAGTGAGAGTGTTGCTGCAGGTGCCACGATTAATGGTGTGCGCAGCTGGACAGCGCCCGAACGCACCCGCCTGGTGTTTGATCTCTCCGAACCGGTGAAGTACAAGATCACTCAGGATTCCAACTCCTCCCTGCTGAAGTTGAAGATCTTTCAGAGTCGACTCAATGCGAAGATCCCTGCTTTCAACAAGCATAAGGTCATCGCATCTATCGCGACGAATCCCCTGAATACAAATAGCGTCGAGATTCAATTCAAGCTTAGGAGAGCCGTCAGGATCAAGAGTTTTCAACTGGATCCCGGGGGGCGTTACGGTTATCGCCTGGTGCTGGATCTTCATGAGAAGGAACGGGCTGAAAAAACAAGCGTGGCGAAAAAGCAACCACGAAAGAGCAACCGGAAACAGACTCTAGCTGCGAAGGTTAGCAAGCAGATCCCGGTAAAAAAACAACCGAAAGCAGAGAAACAGGCGCCACCCGTGCCGCCGCAAGCAATAAAAAAAGTGCGCGGACGGGATATAGTCATTGCTATTGATGCCGGACATGGTGGTGAGGACTCCGGCGCCATGGGCAGCAATGGGACTTATGAAAAAGATGTGGTGCTGGAGATCGCCAGAAATCTGAAAAAATTGCTGGATGGGGAGGGTGGTATGCGCGGCGTGCTGGTGCGCAAGTCGGACTACTATATATCCTTGCGTAAGCGTATGGAGATTGCACGCGAGCACCATGCGGATTTCTTTGTCTCTATTCACGCGGATGCTTTTCCTGATCCATCAGCCAGGGGGTCATCTGTCTATGTGCTGTCGAACAAAGGGGCGTCCAGTGAGGCGGCTTTTTGGTTGGCTAAGCGCGAGAACCAGGCTGATCTGGTTGGTGGCGTGAGCCTCGATGACAAGGATGATGTGCTGGCTTCCGTGCTGCTGGATCTCTCCCAGGCGGCGAGCAGGCAGGTGAGCCATGAGGTGGCGCAGATGACAGTCAGGAATTTAAGCAAGGCTGGAACAGTTCACTTCGGTGAGGTTCAAAAAGCGGGATTTGCAGTTCTGAAATCACCGGATATTCCATCGATGCTGGTGGAAGTGGCTTTTATTTCCAATCCCATGGAGGAGGAAAAACTGCGTGATCAGGCGCAACAGGAGAGTTTCGCACGGGCTATTCTTGCGGGAATACGCCGCCATTTCCATCGTTCACCACCCCCTGGAAGTTGGCTGGCAATACGCCACAAACCAAAAATCCGGGGAAGACAATATGTGATTGTGCCGGGCGATACGCTGTCTGAAATTGCACTGCGTCACCAGGTGAGTCTTTCGCGCCTGAAAGACCTCAATCAGCTTGGACAGAATGATATTCGCGCAGGTCAGGTTTTGAAGATTCCTGCCGAGAGTTGATCCGGATCAGCTAAATGGAGTGATGATGGCTACACTGAAACTTCGCCGTGTTGCAATTGACACATACAAGGAGAATGTCGCCTTTCTGCATCGTGATTGCGAAATCTATCGCAGTGAAGGTTTTCAGGCGCTGAGCAAGATCGAGATACACAGGGAAGAGAACGGAGTGCCGGTCATTGCGGTGCTCAATGTGGTTGATGATGCGGCCATCACCCAACCCGGCGAACTGGGCCTCAGCGAGCAGGTCTATGCACAGCTGGCGCTGCCGGAAGGTACGCCGGTGTGTGTTGCACAGGCGGCTCCCCCTGTCTCCCTCAAGGCGGTTCTTCGCAAGATAGCCGGAGAGCGGCTTGAATTCGAGGAGTATATGGGAATCACACGGGATATCGTCGAGAACCGCTATTCACGCATTGAGATGACTGCATTTCTGGTCTCCTGCTCGCAAAATGGTCTGGAGCGGGAGGAGGTGCTGAGTCTCGCCCGCGCCATGGTGGAGACAGGTGATCGCCTGGATTGGGGAGAGCCACAGGTAGTGGACAAACACTCTATCGGTGGGATTCCGGGTAACCGCACATCCCTGCTGGTGGCGCCGATTGTTGCCGCCCATGGCATGTTGATACCCAAAACCTCCAGCAGGGCCATCACTTCACCGGCAGGCACAGCCGACACCATGGAGGTGCTGGCGAATGTCGATCTTAAACCCGGCAGATTGCACGATATCGTCCAGCAGCAGCGAGGCTGTCTGGCCTGGGGCGGCACCGCAAAACTAGCGCCGGTGGATGATATCCTGATCTCGGTTGAACGTCCGCTCTCCATGGACTCTCCGGGGCAGCTGGTCGCCTCTATCCTGTCGAAAAAAGTTGCAGCAGGCGTCACCCACCTGCTGGTCGATATCCCTCTCGGTCCCACGGCCAAGGTGCGCAGCCAGGCAGCGGCATTGCAGCTGCGCAAGCTGTTTGAATATGTCGGTGACAGAATGGGACTGCATCTTGAAGTGATGATTACCGATGGTGCGCAGCCTATCGGAAGGGGTGTCGGGCCGGTGCTGGAGGTGCGTGACGTCATGCAGGTTCTGAACAATGATCCTGAAGCTCCACGATCCCTGCGTGAGAAGGCGCTGAGACTGGCTGGCCGCATCCTGGAATTTGATCCCGATGTGCGCGGTGGCCAGGGCTATGTCATTGCCAGGGATATTCTCGATTCCGGCCGTGCGCTGGCAAAGATGCAGGCGATTATTCAGGCCCAGGGAGCGAATCAAACCTTGCAGCTGCCCGGTCGCCTGCAATTTCAGGTGACATCGCCCGGTGATGGTGTGGTGACCGCTATCGACAACTTGCAGGTCGCGCATATCGCTCGTTTGGCCGGCGCACCGATTGACAAGGGTGCCGGTGTCGATCTGCACAAAAGATGCGGCGACCAAGTCGAGCAGGATGAACCTTTGTACACCATCCATGCCGAATTTCCGGCAAATTTTACCTTTGCCAGGGAGGCGGCAGAGATTGATAACGGATTTCGAATCTGAAGGGGTTGTTGATGCAATCATGTCATGGTGACGGACTGCTGCTTGGCTTTGCGGAATACCGGGAGCCTGCCACACGCCTGGCAAGAGCAGCCCGTCTTCCTTATGCCGAGGTGCATATACACACTTTTCCCGATGGTGAAAGCCGCCTGCTCCTGCCTGAAAAACTGCCGTCACGAGTTGCATTTTGCCGCAGTCTCGATCACCCCAATGGCAAGTTGCTGGAACTCATACTGGCTGCGGCCAGCGCCAGGGAGCAGGGTGTGGAACACTGTACACTTGTTGCTCCCTATCTTTGCTATATGCGTCAGGACAAGGCCTTCATGCCGGGGGAGGTCGTCAGCCAGCGCATTATTGGGAAGCTGATCGCTGATTATTTTACCGAAGTGCTGACGGTTGACGCACACCTTCACCGTATCTCACATCTATCTGAAGCCATTCCTGCTGGTATTGCAATGAATCTGAAGGCGACGCAGCCCATAGCGCATTTTCTGGCCGCCAGGCTCGACAATCCTCTGCTGGTTGGTCCTGATCAGGAGTCGGATCAGTGGGTTGCCGCTATTGCCGCCTATGAGGAACTGGATTATGTCGTGGCGAGCAAGCAGCGTTTTGGTGACAAGGATGTGGTGGTAAAACTTCCGCCAGCGGCGTATCAGGGAAGAGATATCGTGCTGCTGGATGATGTCGCCAGCACCGGAAAAACTTTGGAAGTTGCAGCCAGGGAGATTGCGTCCCATGCGCCGGCCTCCATTTCGGTGCTGGTGACGCATGCCCTGTTTGTCGGTGACGCACAGCAGAGATTAGCCGCAGCCGGAGTCAAAAACATCTGGAGCTGCGATAGCATCTCTCATCAGAGTAATGCAGTGCATCTTGATGAAATATTGGGGAATGCGCTGGCCTTGATTTTCTCTGGAGCACCTTGTCAAATTAGCTCATAAGGAGTTGTCCAGAAATAAGTTTCCGATTTTGCGCGTACTGAATAGTTACGACTGTATCAGGAAAAAGGCAAGAAGCGATTTTTTGGGCAAGAGACTATACTTATGCTCAGAGAAGGTACTGCACGTCAATCATGTGGTGGAAAATGAAAAAAATAAATCGTCAGGGTGTTTATGCATCTCATCATCAGGGTCGGCAAAACTCAGTGGATGGAAGAGTAGCGTGAAGCTGACCTTCTATGGTGTTCGCGGATCGATTGCCACTCCAGGAAAGGAGACAGTCAAATATGGCGGCAATACCTCATGCGTGCTTGTCGAACCCGATGATGATGTTGTACTGATTTTTGATGCAGGAACAGGGATACGCAGCCTCGGACAGCTTCTTGCCCCGGACAGCAGGGATATCTATCTTCTCTTCAGTCATCACCACTGGGATCATATCCAGGGTCTCCCCTTTTTCCGGCCGATCTATCAGCAGGGACGAAAAATTCGCCTGCTTTCCAACAACCTGAATGTCGGTGATGCAAGTTCCGTACTGGATCAGATGAGCGATTCCCATTTCCCCGTCACGGGCGCACAACTGCAGGCAGAGATCGAGGTTGTCGCATTTAATGATCAGGGAAGCATCATGATCGGGGATACACAGGTGTCAACCATGCCGCTGAATCATCCGGGAGGGGGCAGCGGCTACAAAATCGAAACAGCACATGGCAGCCTTGCTTACATTACCGATAATGAACTTTTCCCACCGAATGAAGGAGTAACTTCATATGAAGAGTGGGTCAATTTTGTACAGGGTGTTGATCTGTTGATCCACGATGCCATGTTCTTGGATGATGAGTTGCCGAAGGTGCTTGGCTGGGGGCACTCGCTGATTTCCCAGACATCACAACTGGCGCTCGATGCAAATGTCAAACATCTGCTGCTGTTTCATCATGATCCATCACGCTCGGATGCGCAGCTCGATGCCATCCTTGCTGACAGCAGGGAGTGGATGGCGTCACACTCGGCTGAGATAGAAGTCTCTCTGGCCAGGGAGGGAGAGAGTTATCGGCTTGGCTGATGATTTATGCAAATGGGACAGGAGATCAACAGCAGCAAGTTTCAGCAGTGTGATTTTGAGCAATTCTATCAACGTCTGGTAGTAGAGACGCGCTTGCTGGGTGAGATGCTCAGGGATGGAAAGCTGGACATCTCGGCTCCGGTTGCAGGCTATGAACTCGAGGCGTGGCTTATCGACGCCAAAGGAGATCCCGCGCCCCGTAATGCGCAGTTTCTAAAAGCGCTCGCCGATCCGGAAGTCGTTGCCGAGCTTGCCACATTTAATGTGGAGCTCAACGGGCCGCCTGAACCACTGGCGGGCCATGCGCTTTCGCGGATGCAGCAGTCACTTGAAGCGAACTGGCTCAGATGCATGCGTATGGCGGAGTCCATGGGGCTGCAACTTCAGGGAATCGGCATACTGCCAACGATCAGTCAGCAGGATTTGATGCTGCAGAATATGTCGCAGTTGAAACGTTATATAGCGCTCAATCAGCAGATTCTGCGGCTGCGCGGCGGCAGACCCATTGAACTGCATATCGAAGGTGATGAGACGCTTTCACTGCAGCACGATGATGTAATGCTGGAGTCGGCAACCACCTCTTTCCAGATCCATCTGCAGATTGATGCGAACCTGGCTGGGCGTTACTACAATGCATCCAAGATCGCCTCTGCCGCCATTGTCGCCGCCAGCGCCAACTCACCGTTTCTGTTTGGCAGGCGGTTGTGGGAAGAGACGCGCATACCGCTGTTCGAGCAGGCTGTCTCTGTCGGCGCCTCTGACAGAACCAACAGGGTCTCTTTCGGCTTCAGGTATATCGAGAAGAGTATCTTCGAGGTGTTCGAGTCAAACCTGGAGCGCTACCCGGTGCTGCTGCCGATGCTCTCTGATGATGATCCGCAGAGACTCTCTCATCTGCGCCTGCATAATGGCACCATCTGGCGTTGGAACCGTCCGCTGATTGGATTCAACGCCGATGGCCAACCACACGTCCGCATCGAACACCGCGTGGTTCCGGCTGGTCCCACGCATGTGGATCAGTTTGCCAATGCGGCATTTTTTTACGGGCTGGTGACAGCTTTCGCGAATGCGGAGGTTGCGCCTGAATTGCAGCTGCCTTTCTCTGCCTGCAGATCCAACTTGTACCGCGCCGCCAAAGAGGGCATGCGCGCCGAAGTCGAGTGGCTCGATGGCGAGCGAGGCAGCCTCAAAACCCTGTGTCTCGATGTGCTGCTTGACC
>JAIVTC010000143.1:0-8180 GCA_048629055.1 Candidatus Bathyarchaeota archaeon | reverse complement strand
ACGGCATCATTGCCCTGCACGATATTCCCTACGAGATCGCCAAACACCGGAATCATCCACAGCAGGATGCAATTCATGTGGCTGGTTGGGTGAGCCTCTTCACTCTGCATCTTATGTGGCCTTTTCTCTGGATCTGGGCCACCCTCTATCGCGAGGATCGGGGCTGGGGCTTTGTTGCCAAAGGCGAGACGCCGGGGCATGCCGTCGAAAGACTGGAAGAGAGAAACCGGGAGTTGAGCAACCGCCTGCAGGACGTCGAAGCGGCTCTCCTTGGGGCAGTAGCTACCTCTTCTTCCAGCCGGGCTGATGATTCAGTTTCCGATCTCGCTCCATCTTCCGCCAAATCTTCAGCATCGCCAGATGCCGAGAGCAATCAATAGGTCTGCGCCATGGAAATATTGTTAATACTGACATATACGGCTATCTGTACCGCTATCTTCAAGATCTTCAGGATTCCGCTGACCAAGTGGACGGTGCCGACAGCTGTGCTGGGGGGAATCGTCATGATCGGGGCGATATTTTTTGGTATGAACTACAATCACCCCTATTCGGAGGTTACCCGGGAGTATTTCTACTCTACTCCCATCACTCCCGACGTGGCCGGCACGGTTATCGAGGTGCCGGTAAAGCCGAATGTGTCTGTCAAAAAGGGTGATGTGCTGTTCAAGATGGATCCCCGCCCCTTTGAGTATGATATAGAGAACTACAAGGCCCAGCTGACGGCTGCGGAACCGGACCTGGAACGGGCGCGGGAGTTGTACGAGAAGGATGTCGGCTCGCAACGCGCCCTGGATCAGGCCCGGGAGCGGGTCGATACCATAAAGGCCGAGCTGAGGGATGCCGAATTCAAGCTGGAGCGCTCGGTGGTGAGGGCCTCTACGGACGGCTATGTGACCCAGTTATTCCTGCAACCGGGCATGCGCGCCGTGCCGTATACGGCACGACCGGTGATGGTGTTCGTTAACAAGCAGCCTGATAAACAGTATATAGGCTGGTTTCGTCAAAACAGCCTGCTGCGTCTGGAGGCGGGGCATGAGGCGGAGATTGCCTTCGACGCTATCCCCGGAGAGGTGTTTGCCGCCGAGATAATGCATATCGTTCCAGCCCTGGGGGAGGGGCAGCTGATACCGACCGGTGATCTGCAGGAGATGCCGCTGTTGGCCAAGCCTGGCCGGGTGCCGGTGGTGATGAAGATCATCGATCCCGCCTTCGACGCCTATCGGGATCGTCTGCCTGACGGCGCCTATGCGCAGAGTGCAATCTATACAGAGCACGCGCACCATGTGGCGGTATTACGCAAGATTCTGCTGCGCATGCTCTCCTGGATGAACTATTTTTTTCCGCTGCATTGAGCATTCCCGATCAATAACAGGAGCAAGGTATGAGTCACTCAACACAGGATGCCGGTGTTATCGCGGCCCTTCTGCAGAGGCTGGAGACGCTGAGACTGCCAAGACTTCTCGCGATCCAGGAGAAGGTCAATGCAGGTGAGCCGCTTGGGGATCTGGAACTGCAGTTTATGGAAAGGGCGATCGCGGATGTCCAGGATATCCTGCCCATCATCGACAGACACCCTGAGTATCAGCAAATCACAACACAAGTCATCTCGCTCTACAAAGATATCTCTGAAAAAGCTCTGCAGCTGGAAAAGTAATAATTATGGGGATAGTATTCCTATTTCCGAACACCCGATCTCAAGTCTAATAAGGAGTTGTCCATAAATAACTTCCCGATATCGCGCAGTAATGTTGTTCATCTTCAAGGCGCAGCAAGAGGCGCATAGCAGCGTTATGTAACTCTTGCTGGAACGCAGAAGAGGGACAACAGGGCAAGCAGGATCGGGAAGTTATTTTTGGACAACGACTAAGTATATTGTCCCCTGATTGCAGGTTTATTTCTTCTCCTTGAGCATGGCTGCCAGATCTGCGAGAGGATTATGGGTTGCGATGCTGCTCTGCGCATCAGTTGTGGCGCCGGTATATTCTGCATCGATATAGCGTGAATGCTCGTTGTCATGGCAGTAGAGGCACAATAGCTCCCAGTTGCTGCCATCCGGCGGGTTATTGTCATGATTGTGGTCTCGATGATGAACCGTCAGCTCCTGAAGATTTTCGCGGCTGAACTCGCGCGAACAGCGGCCGCATACCCAGGGATACATCTTCAGCGCCCTTTCACGGTATCCCTTGTCTCTCTCTTCGTTGTTAATGCGGGTCTGGGCAATGATTTGGTCGAATTTGTCAGAGGGATTTTCTGGTGACATGGTAGTGGTCCGGTAAAGTATTCATCAGCTGGATTATGGGGGCGCCCAATAATAACCTGCCGATATCGCGCAGTCATGTTGTTCGTATTCAAGGCTCGGTAAGAGGCGCATAGCAGCGTTTGAATAGAGGATTTGTTAGAGAGTATCCACGCCGCACTTTTTAGCCGCCGCCTTTAGAGCCTTGTCTAAAGTAGCCAGGGATACCCCCTCTCTCATAGCCAGATCCAGATAGGCGCCATCGTAGACGCTTAGTTTGTGTGTTCTTGCTGCGATAACTGCACCACCCCACAGTTCCGGGATGTGGGAATCAGCAGTGTGGATTGGCAATGATTCCAGTAGCTCTGCAAATCGCCGTCCTTGAGCTTCGGTAATCCGTTTACGCCGCTCCGCCATGACCAACACGTTTCCGACCTCATAACTCCACAACGTAGGGACCAAGGCCTCCCCGGTTTGCAGGCGATCCAGTATTTTTTCGGTATGCGGTGTAGCCTTGTCCTCGAATAACCAGGCCATCGTCACAGAGGAGTCCAGCACAAAACTCACCGGCGCCCCTCCTGAATCATTGCTTTCAGGTCGTTGTCGCCAAGAGTAATGTCACGACGCATCTCTCTGAGACTGGAGATAACGTCTGCAGGATCAATGTTGTCACTGTGTGGAATCAGATCTGCTACCGGTTTTCCTGAACGGGTTATAACGATACGCTCGCCGGCAGCCACCGATCTTAACAGCGCCGGTAAATTTGTCTTGGCCTCATAGGAGCCGACTTCTTTCATAGCATCCTCACAAAATCATCTGGTCTTGAGACTAGTCTAACTAATGGATGCCAATATAACAAGTAACTCGAGCAATTCGAAGGATAGTATACTTATTTTAGGGCAGGTTTCAGTGAATAGGAAAGAGGTATGCAGTCCTCTCGGATTTCATACTTCTTCAACGTCTAAAAACAGCTTGTTGTCCATTGAAAATGGCCTGCTGAAGATGGGCCGGATTTTTACATTCGCCCTCTGTGGCAGTGTCAAAAATGGCTGCTACATCGTGCTTCTCGATTATTTTTTCAATTGTCATGCGATGATCTGCTGAGCCGGGTGTTTAATGGATGGTGGGAGTAAAGCCGCAAAAACCCCACAGCAAAGTTACCACAGGGTTACCCATAGAAAAAGGGTTGCCGGCTAAGAAGCCTGCAACCCTTTGTTTTTTCCTGGTGGGCCCTGTAGGACTTGAACCTACGACCAAGGGATTATGAGTCCCCTGCTCTAACCAACTGAGCTAAGGGCCCGTGATTTTGAAATGACTTGCTGTTTCCTATTCGTCGAGGAAACTGCGCAGGCGCTCGGAGCGGGTAGGGTGGCGAAGTTTGCGCAGCGCCTTGGCCTCGATTTGGCGAATGCGTTCGCGTGTGACATCAAACTGTTTGCCAACCTCTTCGAGGGTGTGGTCGGTGTTCATGTCGATGCCAAAACGCATGCGCAGCACTTTGGCTTCACGCGCCGTCAGGCCGGAGAGCATGTTTTGTGTGGCTTCGCTCAAGCCGTGCATTGTCGCGGAATCAACTGGCGAGAGTACCTTGGCGTCTTCAATGAAGTCACCCAGGTGCGAATCTTCATCATCACCGATGGGGGTTTCCATGGAGATTGGCTCTTTTGCGATCTTCATGACCTGGCGAATTTTATGCTCGGGCATCTCCATCTTTTCCGCCAGCTCTTCCGGTGTTGCTTCACGCCCCTGCTCCTGGACGATCTGACGTGAGATACGATTGAGCTTGTTGATGGTTTCAATCATGTGGACAGGGATGCGTATTGTCCTGGCCTGGTCAGCGATAGAGCGGGTAATTGCCTGGCGTATCCACCAGGTTGCGTAGGTGGAGAATTTATAGCCGCGACGATACTCAAATTTATCTACGGCCTTCATTAGGCCGATATTGCCCTCCTGGATCAGATCCAGAAACTGCAGGCCGCGGTTGGTGTATTTTTTCGCAATTGAGATCACCAGGCGCAGGTTGGCTTCCACCATCTCTTTTTTGGCGCGGCGTGCCTTGGCTTCACCAATCGCCATCTGACGGTTCAGCTCCTTGACTTCGCGAATAGTCAATTGGGTGATGTCCGTCAGACTCAATAGTCTGTTCTGGATCTTGCGGATGAGATCAGCAGAGGGCTTCAGTTTGAGTGCTGCGCTGCTTTTTCCTTTGCACTGGGAGTCAACCCATTTGAGGTTTGTCTCATTGTTAGGGAATGAGGTAATGAAAGTTCGTCGATCCATGCCGGCATCGATGCAAATGCGCATGATGTCGCGTTCGCGAGTGCGGATGCCTTGCATGGCATCCTTGAGAAGATCGTTGAGCCGCTTGGCAACCGGCGGCACCAGTTTGAACTGAATAAAGGAAGAGATAACTTTGGCGCGCTGTTTCTCCGCCTTGTCGAAGTCATCTTCCCGTCTTGCTTTGAGCAGGGCGTTGTAGTTGCGTTTCAGCACCGTGATATTGCGCTTTGTCTCCTTAAGGTCCGGTCCCAGTTTCTGGGTTTCATCATCCGTATTTTGACCGTTCGCAGGAGTAACCGGTGTGTCATCGTCATAGTCGATATAACCGGACATCACATTGCTGAGTTTGCCATCTTCAGAGTAGGCAACATCAAACAGTTCGAGCAGCTGTTCCACGGCAGGCGGGAACTGTGCAAGGGCGCTGAAGACCTGGCGCAATCCATCCTCGATGCGTTTGGCAATTTCAAGCTCGCCTTCGCGGGTCAGCAGATCAACGGTTCCCATTTCACGCATGTACATACGCACAGGATCCGTGGTGCGGCCAAATTCGCTATCGACGGTTGCCAGCACGGCGGCGGCGGCGTCTACGGCATCATCATCTGCAGCAGGCGCATCTTCAGCCATAGACTGGTCATCGGCATCTGGTGGACTATCGAAGACTTTGATTCCCATGTCTTTAAACGTAGCGATGACGTTTTCTATCCACTGTTCCGGATCGACAATGGTGTCCGGCAGGTAGTCGTTGAGCTCTGTGATAGTGAGATAGCCCTGTTCCTTGGCTTTCTCAATCAACAGTTTGATCTGTGACCCTGGTTTCTCCTGCTTCATACTGACCTGTGGATATGTTGAATAGACTAACTAGCCATTATAGCAAAAATAATTTATATGGCTCAATTATTTATTGTCTCTTCTCTCACTGTAGAGTTTTTTCAATTGCGCCTTCTGCTCCGCATTCAGCGTATTGAGAGGTTGCTGCAGCAGGGCATGTAGTTGCTGTTGCTTATGCTGGTCGCCGAGCAATCTCAATGCGCCGATAAATTCGGCCTGCAGACCTTCCGCTGGTGCGAAAATTGTTTGAGTCGTCAGTTTTGCCAGGTGGGCTTTGATGTTCTCATCCGGCCAGCGCTCGATCAATGCCGCACTGGTGATAGAGGGTGTTGACTGGCACAGGTCGATCAGGGTTGTGAACAGCTCGATGCCCTTTGCCTGTGACTCTCTCCAGGAGGTTGGCAGGTTTTCCAGAGATGCCAGTTGTGGATCCTCCAGCAGCAAACGCAGTGCATCACGCAGGGGAGAGCGTTGTGATTGTGGCTGGGGCTGTGATGCGGGTCGGGGGTGTTGACGGCGCGGCTGCTGCCGGCTTTCAAGCCCGGTGAGATTGGAGAGTTGCTGCAACAGCAGGTCATGCAGGCTGCCGGTGGGGATCCGCTCAATGAGCGGGCGCGCCAGATCGGCAAGCCTGGCCCGTCCGTCGAGGCTGGTGGTGTCAATGTCGGCAGAGAGGTGCTGAAACAGGAAGCCGGAAAGCGACAGCGCGCTGTCGATGCGCTGCAGAAATTGCTCCTTGCCCTCCTTTCTGATCAAAGTATCAGGATCTTCGCCGTCCGGCAGGAACAGGAAGCGCGCCTCCCGGCCTGATTTCATCGCCGGCAGTGCGGTTTGCAGTGCTTTCCACGCGGCGTCACGCCCGGCGCGATCACCATCGAAGCAGAAAACCACTCTTGGCGTGGTGCGGTAGAGGAGTTCAAGGTGGCGTTGTGTGGTCGCGGTTCCGAGGGTTGCAACGCTGTTGTGCAGACCAAACTGGGCCATGGCGGCGACATCCATGTAACCTTCAACAACCATGATCTGCTGTTTCCCCGAGCCGCCGTGACGCACTTCATGCAGGCCATAGAGTATCTCGCCTTTATGAAAAACGGCTGTCTCGGGAGAGTTGAGGTATTTTGGTTTGCCCTCGCCGAGGAGTCTCCCGCCAAAACCAACCACGCGTCCCCGGGTATCTTTGATGGGGAAGATGATGCGTTCCCGGAAGCGGTCGTACTCCTTTCCGCTGTCAGATGTTGATATCAGACCTGCCTTGTGCAGCTGCTGCCGGCTGTTTTGATCCCGTCCAAGTGCATTGATCAGATGATTCCATCCCGGGGGAGCAAAACCGATATTGAATTCCGCGGCAATCCTGCCGCTCAGCCCGCGTTGCTTGAGGTATTCAGTTGCCAGGCCTGCATCAGGATGCTGGCGTAACTGTTGTTGAAAATAGTCGCTTGCCTGTTGCAGCATCTGGTAGAGAGGGGTGTGATCTTCGGCGGGCCTGCCGCCTCCGGCTCTTTTAGGAACTTCCATGCCGGCGCTGTTTGCCAGCTCTTCAATGGCTTCAACAAAATTCAGGTGGTCATACTCCATCAAAAAGCCGATGGCAGTGCCGTGCGCGCCGCAGCCGAAGCAGTGATAGAACTGTTTTTGCGGGCTTACGGTGAAGGAGGGGGTTTTTTCGGTGTGGAAAGGGCAGCATGCCTGAAATTCCCGGCCTGCTTTTTTTAATGGCACACGCGGGTCGATCACCTCCACGATGTCGATGCGTGAGAGGAGCTGGTCGATAAATTCAGGGGGAATCAAGCCTGCCATAGAAACAAGCTTAGCACCTGGAAGAGGATTAGGCGCTCAGTTTCTGTTTGACCAGTGCACTGGCTGCGCCCATGTCAGCGCGTCCCTGTAATTTTGCCTTCAGTTGTCCCATCACCTTGCCCATCTCTTTGGGAGACGAGGCGCCCGTAGAGGCTATGATTTCATCGATAATGGCTGCAACTTCATCATCGGAGAGCGCTTCCGGGAGGTACTCGTTGATGATGGTTATTTCAAATGCTTCCTGCTCTGCAAGGTCGTTGCGACCCGCATCGGTATACTGTGTGTAGGAGTCGCGACGCTGCTTGAGCATTTTGCCAAGCACCGCGATGACATCATCATCACTGAGCTCCTTGCGGCTGTCGATTTCAATCTGTTTGATTGCCGACATCATCAGGCGTATGACCTGGCGGCGTTTTTTATCGCCAGCCTTCATCGCCTTGATCTGATCTTTCTGCAGTGTTGCTTTCAACATTTTACTGCTGCTCAGTAACGGCGTTCCCAGCGACGATTCTCACGTGATAATTTTTTCTGGTGACGTTTTACTGCGGCGGCTTTTTTGCGCTTGCGCTCCCAGGTCGGCTTTTCGTAAAATTCACGACGTCGGACATCAGCCAGAACTCCGGCTTTTTCACAGGTGCGCTTGAAACGGCGCAGGGCAATATCAAAAGGTTCGTTTTCTTTAACGCGTACACTCGGCATGTGGTCCCCTCAAAGGAATTTATATGCATTCAATCAAATTAGCCGCTGAATTTTACTCTCTTTGCTGAGAATTGCAATATGCTTTTATGGCGATTAGCACTACTCAATGCACCAGTAGAGTGTCGGCATTTTAAAAGATTTTTACCACGAAACACACGAAGACCACTAAGTCGTTGTCCAAAAATAACTTCCAGATCCTGCTGGCCCTGTTGTCCCTCTTCTGCGTTCCAGCAAGAGTTACATAACGCTGCTATGCGCCCCTTGCTGCGCCTTGAAGACGAACAACATTGCGGCGCGATATCGGGAAGTTATTTATGGACAACTCCTAAGAATTAAATGGATA
>JAIVTC010000142.1:0-2667 GCA_048629055.1 Candidatus Bathyarchaeota archaeon | reverse complement strand
TAGCTTGCCCACTGTTTCCGCATTGAGACGCTGACATGCAGCATGTCGTCATACAAATGGGTTTTCTGATTCTCTGCGGCTTTGCGTGGAGAGTCATCCACCCCGCTGGCATTGGCGCGGATACCCTGCGCAAGACTGTGACGACGCTGGTCTATTACCTGCTGTTGCCGGCACTGGTATTGCGCCTGTTATGGACAACGCCTTTGGGGCTTGACTCTGTGCATATCGCGATCAGCGCCGCTGTCGCCATTCTTCTCAGTCTGGCGGCAATGTACCTGGCCTGCAGAGCCTGCAGTCAACCCAAAGCCGTCATGGGTGCCCTGCTGCTGGCGGCAGCCTTCCCCAACGCCACCTATATGGGACTGCCGTTCCTGGAGAGCCTCTATGGCACCCGGGGCAGCAGCATCGCCATTCAGTACGACCTGTTCGCCTGCACGCCGATACTGCTGACCGGCGGCATCCTGATGGCCAAATATTATGGCGACAGCAACGAACCGGTGAACCTGTTCCGTGATCTGCTGCGCATTCCGCCACTGTGGGCTGCGGCTGCGGCCATTGCAATGCAACTCTCTGCAACCACTCTACCCCTGTGGCTGGACGGTGCACTGCAGATGCTGGGAAACGGCGTGGTTCCACTGATGCTGATCTCGGTAGGCCTCAGCATCCGCTTTGACAGCTGGAAACCCGCCTATTTTCCTGCGATCCTGCAGGTTATGATCATTCAGCTGCTGTTCGCGCCGTTGGTGGTGCTGGGATTGAGCTCTGTGATCGATATGCAGGATATCATCCGCGACGGTGTCATTCTTGAAGCCGCCATGCCGTCCATGGTGCTTGGATTGGTTCTGTGTGATCGTTTTGGACTGGAAACCGCTCTCTATGCAACTGCAGTGACAGCGACAACCTTCGCCTCACTCTTCACCCTGCCCCTGTGGTACAGCTGGCTGCAGGCCTTGTAGTCAAAGATCATAGATAACATAGAGAGAGTCGTAAAGCTTAATCTACTGCTCCTGGATTGTCGCCAGGAAGAACATCAGCTCTAGAATGCGGCAATGAGAAGTTTGCGGATGCTCAGTACCAAACTCACCATACTGCCTGATTATTTCCATTCCATACCGCTCACCCCAGATCGGCATATCTCTCGTACCATGAGCGCCTATCTGATACCTGCCATCTATGATCTCGTAGACTTGACGATAAGGGAAAACACCCTGGTTTTTCTGAGCTAAGTTAGTTAAAGTGCTCGGTTTCTTAGTTAGGAATTCCACAAAGGGGCCATTTCCCATCCCATCAAGTCCGTGACAACCGGCGCAATGGCTTTTGAATTCTCTTTCACCAATTTGAATCTGTTCAGCAAAAAGTGCTCCCGAGGTGAACATAGTAAAGAGCGCTGAGAGAACAAGCGTCCTATTCTGGTTTTTCATTTTACCCCCTATATTTCTATATGGTTTTATAGTAGATAATTTCTATTCATAAGCATGGGCTTATATCAGAAATATCCGTTTAGGAATCAACGATTTTTCACTGATAGAGGCAGCCTGATATCTGACCGCTACCGAATTATAGACTCATACCTGGTTACCCGCCAAGTGTACGTTATCAAATCCTTTTGGACTAATACCTGCCTGATATAAGAAACACTTCAGCTCATCAGGGTGTGCTGTAGTGTTTGTCTGGCGTACAAGGCAATGCAGAGATGGGGTTCAATGATCTGAAATAAACTGCGCTCCATGGCGGCGGTAGTCGGCCAGAGCATGCAGATTCCCTCGGGCATCGCTGCCGGCAATATTGAGTGCGCCAAAATACATATCTTGTTCAGGAATACAGGGCATACCATCGGCGCCATCAATCGATTCCGGGTGTTGCTCAGGAATAACTATCCGGTTTTTCTGGCTATTCCCGCTCTCCGCTGTACTCAAATAGTGGCACTGACGACCCACAAGCCGTTTGAACAAGGTCAACTGTGAGATCGAACAGCTGCCTCGCATCGGGCATGGGATTGAACAAAGCGTATAACTCTTCCCATTCCAGATCATCTTGATGGACGATGTTTGCGTTTCCATAGAGACGCAGAATCGTCGGATCCCCCTCCAAAGCGGCAAACATGATGGTCATTCGGGGATTCTCCTGGATATGGGCAGATGTTTCATTGCCACCGCCTGCTGCATCTAACCAGACAACCCGGTTTTTACCGAGTACACGCAGGGAATCCATTCCCTTGGGAGAGAGATTGACTCTGCCGCCGGCAGCTGCTGTAGCTACAAAAAATATTTTTTGGTTGTCGATAAACTGTTTCAGCTTATCTGATATTGCAGAAGATCGTTGCCGCATGTTGTTGCTACCTTCGATATATTCAGAGCTTCCCTAACTGGCAAAGCCAGAACCAAAAAGCGATGTAGTGTGCAATAAGCGCAGCGCATTGCACCTTTCCATGCGGCGCAATGCCCTGCGGTTATTGCGCCCACACTGGATTCCGGCCTTCGCCGGAATGACGTATTTTAGAGTTTTGCAAGAGGCTTGCAAGACTATACGAAATTTCATCACAATCTGGTAAATTTCAGGAGATGAATCGCTGTATCATTGGCTTTTCAACTCCTAATAGCCGGCAATGAGACTATGAACCGATGGATGCAAGTCGCCTACGATGAAGCCCTGAAAGGAATGCTGGCC
>JAIVTC010000141.1:0-8686 GCA_048629055.1 Candidatus Bathyarchaeota archaeon | reverse complement strand
CAGTAAAACAAGTAAAGAAAGATTGCAGTAATAGGATGTGTTGAGCTTGCGAAGCGCATCAATAAAGGGCGGCAAAAAATTTGTGGTCTGCAGTAAAAAAATACTTGTGGTTGGCAATGATGTGATTAGGCAGTTGTGCCAACTGCCAACTTACTGTACTGACGCAACAGGCGAGTCGAAATTCCTGTATCTGAAACTGGTATGCCATACCAGTAGATCATAATATTTAAGAATATTGTCGACATAGGCAACCGGCTCCTGACCACGCGCCTGACCATATTTGAGTTTGCTGTAAAAGCGCTCTTCTGCGAGAAATGGCAGACGCTGGCGCACATCCGGCCAGCTGTCTGCATTGCCTCCCAGTACTGCTGTCATCAAGCGTGCATCGAAGATATGACCCAGGCCGACATTGTAGCTGGCAAGGATGAAGGATAAGCGCTCAGGCATACTGATCTCTTCAGGTATGCGTTTGCCCAGAAACTCCAGAAAACGTACAGCGCCCTGGATGCTCTGTTGCGGGTCAGCCCTGTCAGTGACGCTGAACAATTTTGCAGTATCCTCTGTCAGCATCATCAGGCCCTTGACGCCGGTGGGGGAGACAGCGTCTGGATTGAGGTGTGATTCCTGGTAAGCGATCGCGGCCAGCAGGCGCCAGTCGTAATCATGTTGAGCCGCAATTTCCCGGAAAAAAAGTTCATATAGGGGAAGGCGCTCAGCGACAAATGTCCAGAAAGTGAGGCTCTGTGCAATCGTCATGTTGTCAGCACTGGCATAATAGCGGTCGATGCTGTGCTGAAGAGAACCATTGTCGCGGATTTTATCGAAAAAGCGGTTCATCTCGCTGTTGAGAGAATCGTCTTTGGAGTGCATGCTCAGCCACTGCAGCGGACGGGGATCATCGAGATCGAAAGCAACCCGCATTTTTGGAAAATGCCGCTGTTTGAATGCAAAAAGATTGGAATCGGCAACTGTATAGTCGACCATCTCTACATCAAGTAGATACATGAGTTGTTCGAAATCGGTCTCGTCAGAGGCAATCCACTGCAGTTTGAGATCGCCTGACTGCTGCAGTTTCTGCAACAGTGCAGCTTCAGGAGATGCGGAGGGAACCTCCAGGATCCCTGATGTCAGTTGATCAATCGAGACAGGTCGTGCATGGCCGCTGCGATAGATCAGTTGGGATGTCACCTGCTGATAAACAGGTCCATGATTGAACTTGCGGAGTGCATCTGTGGGCGTTGTTCCTGTTGCCGCAAGGTGGGCTACACCACTGCGAAGTTTATCTGCAACATCCTCGCTGTCGCTGGAAAAAATAAATTCAGCGGAAACTCCAAGCTCTTTTGCAAAAGCCGTCACCAGCTCGTATTCGAGACCGGCAGAGCCATTCGGACCGTCAAAATAGGTGGTGGCGCCTTTTGTGGTGATGGCAATGAGACGGCCGTCATCCTTTATCTGTTGCAGAATCGTCAGTGGTTTCAGCCACTTTGTATGCAGCATGTATCCTAGAAAAAGCGCGGCCAGCATTACTCCACTTAGCAATGGAAGCAGTACACTTCTCCCTGCCAGTGATGCGCTGACGCTTATCCCCCCTGTTGGAAACAACGTATGAGCTTCTTGAGAAGTTATCGATTCTTGATCATAGCACAGAGAGAAAAAGGGATGATGAACGGAATTGGAAACAAATTTGAGTATCTGGGTAGAGGTTGCTGCTGTAAAATCACCTGTTTCGCGACACGAGTGCATGATCATTAATAGTGATAAAAATAATCAACTCCTGGTCTGCGGGGTCGATGAGGTAGGTCGTGGTCCTTTAGCTGGTCCGGTGGTCACTGCAGCTGTCATCCTCGATCCACAGCGTCCCATCGAGGGATTGGCGGATTCCAAGAAACTGACGGAGAAAAAGCGCCGCCAGTTGTCGCTTGAAATCAGGGAGAAATCACTCGCCTGGTCGATTGCACGCGCAGAGGTGGAGGAGATCGATGAACTCAATATTCTGCATGCCACCATGCTGGCGATGAAGCGCGCCGTTGATGCGCTTGCGCTGCAGCCGCACAGGGCGCTGGTGGATGGTAATCGCCTCCCTGATCTCTCCTGTGATGCCGAAGCCGTTATCCGGGGAGATGCAATCCATCCCTGCATCAGTGCGGCCTCGATCATTGCCAAGGTTGCCAGGGACAGCGAAATGGTCGAGATGGAGATAAAATATCCCGGTTACGGTTTTGACAAACACAAGGGCTATCCGACAAAAATACACCTGCAGGCGCTGCAGCAACTGGGGGTTACGCCGATACACCGGCGTTCATTTGCGCCTGTAAAGAGATTGTTATAGCAGCCCCTCACCCCAATCCATCCCAAAGGGAGAGGGAGTCAGAAATGCGATGACTCTATTTAATATTAGCGAGACCAAGTCTCAGACTGACGAGACATGAATAAAATCATTTTTTCTCGCTAAGACGCCAGGACTGCAAAGGTTTTTCTTGGCGAGCTTTGGCCTACATGGATGTAAGTCAGGGGCGTAAGCAGGCCGTTCCAGCGCATCCTTGCGCTCACGGCATTTGTACATCCGTGTACGGCAGAAGCGGAAGCTTTGCGCCTTGGCGAGAGTTATTATTGAAATTTGACTCATTTGTAAAGATGTTGACCAATCAAGGATTACCAGGAACCTGTTGAAGTGACACCACGTTTCGTACATCTCTGCGTTCATAGCGAATATTCGCTGCTCGACGGCATGGTGCGCATCAAGCCGCTGGTCTCTGCTGTGTGTGAACAGGGGATGGTGGCGGTAGCCAATACGGATCGCTCCAACCTCTTTTCGGTGGTCAAGTTTTACCGTGCCGCAACTGCAGCAGGGGTCAAGCCGATCATTGGCGTTGATGCGCTGGTGCGCAATGCCGATGATGTCAACAAGCCGTATCGACAGCTGTTGCTGGTGCGCAACAAGGTGGGCTATCTGAACCTGATCCGGCTGGTATCACGCAGTTACCGCGAAGGCCAGCATCTCGGCATGGCGATGATGGAACGCGAATGGTTCAAGGATAGCAGTGATGGTCTGATTGCGATTGCGCCATCGCATGATTCCGATGTCGCCCGGGCGTTGCTGGCCAACCGGCTTGATCTCGCCAGCGCATATGCGGCCGAATGGCGCAGCCATTTCCCCGCTGCCTATTTCCTCGGTGTGAGCCGCACCGGACGCGTCAACGAAGAGGATGCGCTGCATCTGCTGGTCGACTTTGCCCAGCAGCAGCAACTGCCGGTGGTCGCTCATAACGATGTGCGGTTTTTGCAGCAGGAGGATTTCGAGGCCCACGAGGTGCGTGTCTGCATTCATGACGGCCGCACACTGGACGATCCGCGACGCCAGAAAATCTATACCGAACAGCAGTATCTGCGCACTGAAGAGGAGATGTGCGAACTCTTTTCTGATTTGCCTGCGGCATTGCAAAACTCGGTTGAGATCGCCAAATGCTGCAATCTTGAGCTGACCCTGGGGGAGAACGTGCTGCCGGAGTTTCCTGTGCCGCAGGGGATGACGACCGGGACATTCTTTACGCAGGAGAGCCGTCAGGGATTGGCAAAACGCCTGCAAAGCATCCTTGATCCCGATGCTGATGACTATCAACAGCGCCTGCAGGAGTATGAAGAGCGTTTGCAGTTTGAACTGGATGTTATTCTGCAAATGGGATTTCCCGGATATTTCCTGATCGTTGCCGACTTTATCCAGTGGGCCAAGGACAATGCCATTCCGGTCGGGCCGGGGCGTGGTTCCGGCGCCGGTTCGCTGGTGGCCTATTCGCTGAAGATTACAGACCTGGACCCCATCGAGCACGACCTGCTGTTCGAGCGTTTCCTGAATCCTGAACGGGTCTCGATGCCGGATTTCGATATCGACTTCTGTATGGAGGGCAGGGATCGGGTGATCGACTACGTGGCGCGGACCTACGGGCGTGACTCTGTGTCGCAAATCATCACCTACGGGTCCATGGCGGCCAAGGCGGTGGTGCGTGATGTGGGGAGGGTGATGGGGCACCCCTATGGCTTTGTTGACCGCATCGCCAAGGCAGTTCCTTTTGAGATCGGCATGACCCTGACCAAAGCGCTGCAGGAGAGCGCCGAGTTAAAGGAGTTGTATGAGGTTGATGAGGAGGTCGCCTCGCTGATCAAGATGGCGTTGAAGCTTGAGGGGCTGGCGCGCAACGCCGGCAAGCATGCCGGAGGGGTGGTGATCTCGCCGACGGTGCTGACCGATTTCACAGCGCTCTATTGCGAGGCTGACGGCGCCAACCTGGTGACGCAGTTTGACAAGAATGATGTCGAGGCCGTAGGTCTGGTCAAGTTCGACTTCCTGGGATTGCGCACGCTCACAATCATCGACTGGGCATTGCACACCATCAATCGCCGCCGTAAGCAGCAGGGTGAAGCGGCTGTCGAAATCGATGCGATCCCGATGGATGACAGGCCGGCTTTCGAGCTGCTGCAGACAGGCAAGACGACGGCTGTCTTCCAGCTTGAGTCGCGCGGCATGCAGGAGTTGATCTGCAAGATGAAGCCCGACAGTTTTGGTGATATGACCGCGCTGGTTGCACTCTATCGTCCCGGTCCCCTGCAGTCGGGCATGGTGGATGACTTCGTGCTGCGTAAACACGGCGCGGAGGTGGTCTATCCGCACCCCGATCTTGAACCGATTCTCGAACCCACCTACGGCATCATCCTCTACCAGGAACAGGTGATGCAGATCGCCCAGGTGCTGGCCGGTTATACGCTGGGCGGTGCGGATATGCTGCGCCGCGCTATGGGCAAGAAGAAGCCGGAGGAGATGGCCAAGCAGCGCAGCATCTTTATGGAGGGTGCGCTCAAAAGGGATGTTGAAGAGGAGACGGCTGAATATATTTTCGACCTCATGGAGAAGTTTGCCGGCTACGGATTCAATAAATCCCACTCGGCAGCCTATGCGCTGGTCTCCTACCAGACGCTGTGGTTGAAAACCCACTATCCGGCGGAGTTCATGGCGGCGGTGCTCTCCTCCGATATGGATAACACCGACAAGGTCGTCACCTTCATCGAAGAGTGCCGCTCCATGGGGCTCGAGGTGCTGCCTCCCGATGTCAATCGTTCGGACTATATGTTCACCGTCAGCGATGAAGGCGAAGTGATCTATGGTCTTGGCGCAGTCAAGGGGGTGGGGGAGTCGGCTCTCGATGAGATCGTGCAGGCGCGCCAGCAGGAATCCAGCATCAAACCCTATACAGATCTGTTCGATTTTTGCCAGCGTCTCGACCTGAGAAAGGTCAACCGGCGGGTGCTGGATGCACTGATCCGCGCCGGCGCCATGGATCAGCTGGGAAAAAATCGCGCTTCACTGACAGCGCAGACGCCGATGGCGCTGAAAATGGCCGAACAGCAGCAGGCTGATCAGGCGGCGGGACAGAATGACCTCTTTGGCATGAGTGAATCGCAGAGTCAGCAGACGATCGATCCGAAATTGATCCCGATACGGGATGACTGGCAGGATGAGCAGCGTCTGCAGGGCGAGAAAGAGACCCTTGGGCTCTACCTGACAGGCCACCCCATTGATCGCTACGAGGGTGATCTGGCGTCTCTAGGCGTCACGCGGCTGGATAGCCTGAGCCTGCCGCAAGACGGTCGCCGTAACCAGGTGCAGGTGCGCATCGCCGGATTGGTGATGATGATCAACCGCAGAGAGAGCCGCCGTGGGATGATGGCCAGCGTATTGCTCGATGACCGCACCGGGCGCATCGAGGCGACCTTCTTCAGCGAGGCGCTGGAGGCGCATCAGGAGATCCTGGCTGCAGATAAAATTCTGATGATCGAGGGAACCCTGATTCATGATGATTATCGGGACACACTCAGCGTACGGGCTGTGCGCGCTGTCGAGGTCGAAGAGGCGCGTCTGTTGCATGCATCACTGTTGACGCTCGACATCAATCCGCAAAACCTCAATGGCCACTCACTGGAAGAGGTGATCGCTGATCTTGGCGGACTGCTGAAGCCTTTCCAGGGAGGAGGGTGCCAGGTCATTCTGCACTACAGCAGTGACCGCTATCAGGGTAAACTGAAGCTCGGCGATGCGTGGCGGGTGGCCCCCCGCGACACACTGCTACATCAGTTGCGTCAATTTCTGGGTGAAAAATCTATCCAGGTTGGTTATCATGCCACAAGAGGTTAGCCGCCAGCATTTCGCGGCCAGCCGGTCGCTCCTGCAGCAAATGCCGATATCAGACGTAGGAGTGGTCTTCCGACCACGATGTTTTTTGAGAACTTACGGGAAGTTATCCTATGGACCTGAATTTTATCGATTTTGAACAGCCGATCGCTGAACTCGAGGCGAAAATTGATGAACTGCGTCATGTTGGCAGTGACGCGGAGATCAATATCCAGGACGAAATTACAACCCTGGAATCAAAGAGCCGGGAGCTGACCCGCACGATATTCGGAAAACTCACCCCGTGGCAGGTCTCCCAGGTTGCCAGGCATCCACTGCGTCCCTATTTTCTCGACTACGTGGAGCGCATCTTCGACGATGTCGAAGAGCTGCATGGTGATCGCGCATTTGCAGATGACCAGGCAATTATTACAGCCATGGCGCGTCTCGATGGCAAGCCTGTCGTCATTATCGGTCACCAGAAGGGCCGGGATACGAATGAAAAGTTACAACGCAATTTCGGCATGCCCCGCCCCGAAGGTTACCGCAAGTCATTGCGGGTCATGGAGTTGGCCGAACGTTTCAAACTGCCGATCCTGACCTTTATTGATACACCCGGAGCCTATCCGGGCGTCGGCGCCGAAGAGCGCGGGCAGAGTGAGGCTATTGCTCACAACCTGCGCGAGATGTCACAACTCAAAACGCCGATTCTCAGCACCGTGATTGGTGAGGGTGGATCTGGCGGTGCACTGGCGATCGGTGTCTGTGATCGCCTCAACATGCTGCAATACAGCACTTATTCAGTGATCTCGCCTGAAGGCTGTGCATCTATCCTGTGGAAAGATGCAGCAAAAGCACCCCTGGCTGCAGAAGCGATGGCGATCACTTCGCAGCACCTGAAAAAGCTCGAGCTGATCGACGGCATCATCGATGAACCCCTCGGCGGGGCGCATCGTGATCCTGAAGGTATGGCTGCGACGCTGCGCGAGTCGCTGATCTCCTCGCTCGACGAGCTGCAGGGAGTTCCGCTGGAACAACTGCTGGAGCAGCGCTATCAGCGCCTCATGAGCTACGGAAGTTTTGCCGAGGCCTGAGTGAGGTGTTATTTGGCTATTCGCAGGATGCGCTTCGTTCCTCAGCACATCCTCCGTCCATTTTATTGAGCTACTGCCGCTGTACAGGCGATGAGGGGGCTCCCCATCAATTCAAATACGCTGCTCAAGCAACTCTCTCTGCTTCCACCAACAAAGCGCTATCTGCTTGCCTTCTCAGGCGGACTCGATTCAACCGTGCTGCTGCATCTGCTGGCATCCGTCAAAGAGATCATTAATCCTGAGGTGGTTGCTATCCATATCGACCATGGACTGCAGCAGGAGTCGTCTGAGTGGGGTCGCCACTGCAACGATTTTTGCACACAGCTGGATATCCCATTAGAGATTCTCTCCCTGTCACTGCAACCTGTGTCAGGTGAGAGTAGAGAGGCGCAGGCCAGAGAGGCGCGTTACGCAGCGATACAGCAGTTGATGCAGCCAGGGGAGATTCTGCTAGCTGCCCATCATCGTGATGACCAGGCTGAAACCTTGCTGCTGAATTTGATGCGTGGAAGCGGCGTCAAGGGGTTGGCTGCCATGCCGGCGATACGCCACTTCGGGGAGGGTTGGCTGGCGAGACCGCTGCTGGAGATCTCCCGTCCGGAGATCGAGGCGTATGCTGCGGAGCACAAGCTCTCATGGATTGATGATCCCACGAATGCCCTGACAGACTTCAATCGCAACTATCTGCGCCATGAAATCCTCCCCGGGTTGACACGGCGCTGGCCGGCTGCTGCAGCCAGTATTGCAGACAGCGCCAGTCATCTGGCGGAGGCGGCACAGCTGCTGGATAAGGAGAGCGACAAACTGCTGGCGGGTATGGCCACCGCCGATGGCCGGTTACAACTCGAGCCTTTGCTGCAACAGCCGCGTGCATGGCAACAACTGCTGCTGCGCCACTGGCTGCAGCAACTCAAGCTGCCGCCGCCTCCACGAAAACGTCTTGCCGGATTCGTGCAGCAGCTCACTGCCGATAGCCAGCGCATCCCGCAGATCAACTGGAACGGCGTGGAGCTGAGACGCTATAACAATCTGCTCTATGTCGGCTGGAGCCCGCCAGCGCATGATGCTGCTATCGAGACCGAGTGGCGTACATCCCAACTACTGACACTGCCATCGCAACTGGGTGAACTGCAGATGCTGGAAGGCGAACAGCAACAGCTCATGGTGCGCTTCAGAAGGGAGGGGGACACAATGCTATGGCACAGCCATCAACGTACGCTTAAATCGATATTCCGCCAGCTTGACATCCCTCCCTGGCAACGCAACAGGATGCCGCTGGTTACTGACGAGGGAGTCATCGTCGCCATCGCAGATCTCGCCTATGCAGACAACGCAACACTGCGTCTTCACTGGAAGCGTCAAACATAACTGCAGCCCAGGACGGCTCCTGCACAAAGATGTCAGAAATATCGTGGGAGCGGTCATCTGACCG
>JAIVTC010000140.1:0-4158 GCA_048629055.1 Candidatus Bathyarchaeota archaeon | reverse complement strand
GGTAGAGCAATCAGAAAAAGTTTTTCACCACAGATGCACACAGATAAACACAGATTAAAAAATTGTAAGAATATCTGTGTGCATCCGTGTTTATCTGAGGTTCCCTTCCTTGTTACAGCGTCTCTATCAGGGATGCCACTCCCTGCTGGTCTGTAATCGCTATTTTGCCGCGTGACAAGCTGACCAGACCACTGTTTTCCAGATCTTTCAATAGCCGGCTGATGACCTCGCGGCTGCTTCCCAGCTCCTCAGCCACCTGTTGATGTGTGGTGCTTATATCACCGTCACTTTGCTGTTGCAGCAGCCAGGTTGCGAGACGCACATCGAGTCGTTGGAACGCGAGTGCGTTGACCAGTTCAATCACGTGCTCAAGTCGTCCCGCCACCAGTGAAAAGAGATATTCACGCCACTGTTGACTCTCATTGAGCCAGCGAGTGACATCTGCGGCAGCGACAGCGATGCCGCTGACATCTGTTTCCGCCTCGGCAATAGCGGGGAAGGGGGTCGAGTTGAGGATGCAGCCGGCTGTCAGAATGCAGCTCTGCGTTTCCCGAATCTGATATAAGGTGATGCGTCTGCCGTCAGCAGCGGGCTTGAAGACACGCACCACGCCCTGTGTGAGGATGATCAGGCTGCTGCATCGATCACCCTGCACGCAAATCCGTGCGCCGGCGGGAGCGGAGATGTTCTGTGTCCTGGAGGCGTGCTGCTGCAAAAAATCAAAAATGGATCGATGTGATTGTGTAGGCATATGATTTGTTGTTCTTTTCAAGGGACATTGTGTAATTCAGGCAAACAATTATTTCTCGCAAAGACGCAGAGACGCAAAGGATTATTCTTGGCGGGCTTCGCGTCTTTGCGAGAGCATCTCTTTCGATTCTACTCTCCTGCGTTGGAAAGCATACAAACCTGAGTTATGTGTCACTCTGGCTTGCCATCTCCTTGAGCTTGTAGAGCATCTCCAGCGCAGCGCGGGGGGTCAGCTCATCCGGATCGACGCCATCCATCATATTGTGCAGAGGATCATCGGCCTGCGGTATGTCGGCAAACAGCGACAGCTGGTTGGTCGGCGCCTGCTCGCTGGCTTGCTGCTCCAACTCCTGAAGCCGCCGGCGTGCGCGTTTGATGACGGGTCTGGGGACTCCGGCCAGCTGCGCCACCTGCAGACCGTAACTCTGGTTGGCCGGGCCATCCTTGACGCTGTGCAGGAAGACGATGGAGTCGCCATGCTCGATGGCGTCGAGATGCACATTGGCGATGCCTGCATATTCATCCGGCAGCGTGGTGAGCTCAAAATAGTGGGTGGCGAACAGCGTATAGGCTTTGATGGTTGTCGCCAGCTCGATCGCGCTTGCCCATGCCAGTGACAAACCATCGAAGGTGCTGGTGCCGCGGCCAATCTCATCCATCAATACCAGTGACCTGGAGGTGGCGTTGTGCAGGATATTGGCGGTCTCCTCCATCTCCACCATAAAAGTCGAGCGGCCGCCGGCAAGATCGTCCGAAGCGCCGATGCGTGAAAAGATACGATCGATGGGGCCAATGGTTGCAGCCGCCGCCGGCACGAAACTCCCCGTATACGCCAGCAGTACGATCAGAGCAGTCTGACGCATGAATGTCGATTTACCACCCATATTGGGACCGGTGATAATCAGGATGCGACGCTGCTGGTTCAAAACGGCATCGTTGGCAACGAAAGGGGTGTCTGAAACCTGTTCAACCACGGGATGGCGCCCGCCTTCGATATGAATGCCGGCGGAGTCTGTCAACTGCGGCCGCTCCAGATTGAGTGACTGTGCCCGTTCTGCAAGATTGGATAACACATCGAATTCGGCAATTGCCGCTGCAGATTGCTGCAACGGTACGATATGTTCACCGAGTTTTTCCAGCAATTTCTCATACAGCATCTTTTCGCGCGCCAGTGATCGCTCGCGGGCGCTCAGCACCTGGTTTTCGAATTTTTTCAGTTCCGGAGTGATATAGCGCTCTGCATTTTTCAGCGTCTGGCGGCGAACATAATTATCCGGCACCTTGTCAGCATGGAGTTTACTCACTTCGATGTAAAAGCCATGCACCCGGTTGTAGCTCACCTTCAGGGAGTGGATGCCGCTGCTTTCGCGTTCGCGCTGTTCCAGATCAAGCAGGAATTGATCAGCATTCTGTGACAGGTTGCGCAGTTCATCCAGCTCTTCATCATAATGTTCCGCGATAACCCCGCCATCACGGATCAGCACCGGTGGATTTTCGATAATCGCCTGTTGCAGCAGTGTCAGCAGTTGCGCATGGGGATCGAGTTGTTGTGTCAACTCCGTCAACAGCTTTCCCGAGCAGGCTTGCAGTGAATCGTGGAGTTGAGGTATGACCGTCAGTGAGTCACGCAGCACGGCCAGATCCCGCGGGCGCGCACTCTTCAGGGCGATGCGTGCGACGATGCGTTCGATATCGCCAATGCCTCGCAGCAGATCCGCGAGTGCATCGAAGCTGCCGCTCTGCAGCAACTCCTCAACGGCATCATGACGCGCCCCGACTACAAGATGATTCCGCAGCGGGCGGCTGATCCAGCGGCGCAGCAGGCGGCTGCCCATGGCGGTTGCAGTGCGGTCGAGGATCGCTGCCAGGGTATTGCTGTTGTCTCCGGAAACGGAGTGCTCCAGCTCCAGATTGCGACGCGTGGCTGCATCGATGATGATGGCTTCATCACGGCTCTCCACGGTGAGCGCAGTGATATGCGGCAGGGTTGCCTGCTGGGTCTCCTCCACATACTGCAGCAGTGCGCCGGCGGCGCTGATCGCCAAAGGGAGTTGGCTGCAGCCAAAGCCGCCCAGATCCCTGGTGCCGAAGTGGCGGGTGAGCAGCAGTGTTGCTGAATCAAGGTCGAAGTGCCATTGTGCGCGATGCGTGGCTCCCTTGAAATGTGACTGCAGTTGCGGCGCCTGTGTCGAGGCCTCATTACTCTCTGCAAGCAGCAGTTCGGCTGGCCGGAGTCGTTCCAGTTCACTGGCAAGCGCTTCGGCAGTGTCGACTTGCTGCAGGGTAAAGCGGCCGCTGCCGAGGTCGAGTACGGCAAGGCCAAAGCCGTTGCTGTCATAGACGGCGGCAAGCAGGTTGTCGCGGCGATCTTCGAGCAGCGCCTCGTCTGTTACCGTGCCGGGGGTGACAATGCGCATCACCTTGCGCTCGACAGGTCCCTTTGAGGTTGCAGGGTCGCCGATTTGTTCGCAAATCGCGACTGATTCACCGCGCTTGACAAGGCGCGCCAGATATCCCTCGGCGGCGTGATGGGGGATGCCTGCCATAGGAATGGGTTGGCCGTTGCTCTTGCCGCGTTTGGTCAGGGTGATGTCAAGCAGTTGCGAGGCGCGCTCGGCATCACTGTAAAAGAGTTCGTAAAAATCCCCCATGCGGTAGAACAGCAGCATCTGCGGGTGTTCGGCTTTGATGCGCAGATACTGCTGCATCATCGGTGTGTGTTTTGTCCCTGTTTGAGCCATCAACCGAAGCGGTAGTATTTTTCGACAGCTTCCACAACTTGCCAGTGACAGGACAAGCCTTTGGGAAAGGTGATGAAATCTCCGCGTTTGAACTCCTGTGGTTTTCCACCGTCCGGGGTGACGATGATGCGACCCCTGATGATGTAGCAGCTCTCCTGGTCTTTGTAGGTCCAGGGAAACTCCGAAACCTCCTTGCTCCAGACGGGCCAGTCATAGACCCCGAGGACTTCAAGTTTGGCAGGGGATGGGTTGTGTTCACAGTAAATCTCGAGAGCGTTGCTCATGGCTGATTTGACGATTGCTGAATAAGCGCTGATTCTATCTGAAACCAAGGGGTTTGCGTAGCATGATTGGGAAGATCATCTGTTAAATGCACAGATTCTCTGCCACTATATTGTTAATTATGAATATTCCCTGAATCTAATATTTATGAGCACGGGCGGGACTATAAAAAAAACTTTATTGCAATATTGATTAATCTCAATAAAATGGTTACAACTATTGTTGTTTTACAATGGAATCAATTTCCCACATAGATCATACGAAATTACATTTGTGTGGTGTCGATAAAAAATATGGAGGAGTAAAATGGTCACTTATGATGATCTCAATTCACAAAATGACAGAATTACAGAGCTGTCCCATGTACTGAACAAACTGCTCTCTG
>JAIVTC010000139.1:0-17433 GCA_048629055.1 Candidatus Bathyarchaeota archaeon | reverse complement strand
GAGCGGTTGATTGTTAATATCGGTGATAAAAAAACTGTTGTCCACATCTGCGCCAATGGTGGCGATTTTTGCACTGCAGAGACGGATGCCGCATTTGCTGAAAGCGAGTCCTATTTTTGCAAGCAGCCCCGGCCGATCCGCCGCCATAATACGCATGATGGTTCTCTGTCTGGATTCATCCTGACTGAAGTTGATGCGTGTTTCCACGTCGAAATGGCGGGACTCCCTGGAGCGAAAATCCGAGCTGCTGACTCTCAGAGGAGCAGTTTCCTGCAGTCGCTGCAGCAGACGCTGTTTGATTTCATCCACCCGGATTTCGCCGTCAACCGCAGAACCATCCTCCTCCAGCACCACAAAACTGTTGATGGAAATGCCGTCGTTGGCTGTCTCGATACGGGCATGCATGATATTCAGTCCAAGCTGATCCAGCAGGCCGGTGGTAATGGCGAAGAGATTATCCCGGTCTCGATCGATAATCAGGATTTCACTGCCGCCATGAGAGTCATTCGTGATGATATGCAGCTGCGGAGTCGTCTGTCCAGCATGCTCAAACAGCAGGGAGGTCTGCCACACGATGCCGTCAACACTATTCTGCAGAAAGTAGTTGTCGCTCATGGAGGCCCAGTGCGCGGTGACTCTGCTTTCGTCAAAACGCTGTTGCAGCTGCTGCAGGGCTTGTTGCTTTTTGTGTGTGATCTGGCGGGCATTGCGTGTCTGTGCATCGATATCCGTGGTCAGCGCCAGATGCGTCGATCTGTGGAGTTGTCCCAGCAGGGAGCCTTTCCAGCTGTTCCAGCGTTTTGGGTTGGTGGCGCGCATGTCGGCGACTGTCAACAGGTAGAGGTAGTCCAGGCGTTCCGGTGTCTGCACCTGCCGGGCGAATTCATGGATGACCGATGGGTCTTCAATGTCCTTGCGCTGCGCGGTCATCGACATCACAAGATGCGTGCGCACCAGCCATGCAACCAGCCGGCTCTCTTTCTCATCGAGTCCGTGTTGACGGCAGAATTGATGGGCAACCGCCTCGCCGAGTTGTGAGTGATCGCCGCCGCGTCCCTTGGCGATGTCATGGAATAGCGCAGCCAGTATCAGCAGCTCCTGCCTGGGAATTCGTGCGATGACGTCCGAGCATAAGGGGAATTCATCATGATACCTGGCAACGGTAAAGCGTCTCAGGTTGCGGATTACAAACAGTGTGTGTGTATCGACCGTGTAGACATGAAAGAGGTCATACTGCATTCTGCCGACAATATTGGCAAAGTCCGGAATATAGGCGGCGAGGATGCCGTAGCGGTTCATGCGGCGCAGTGCGTGGAAAACACCCTGCGGCTGCTTCAGAATCTGCAGAAAGAGCTGCTGCGCCTTGCGATTTGTGCGCAGCCTGGTGTCGATCAGATGCAGGTGCTCGCGAATCTGGCGAATGGTGGAGGCGCGCACTCCCTTGATGCTGCTGTCCTGTGTCATCAGCAGAAACAGCTCCAGCATGATAATCGGGCGATGGCTAATGAGTTGCTTGTCGCGCACTTCGAGGAAGCCGTTGCGCGTTTGAAAACGGTTGTTGATGATGCACGGCGGCTGCAGCTGGTTTTTCAGCAGGATGGTCTCCTGAAAATATTGCAGCAGCATCTCGTTGAGACGCTGCAGTTCAGTGACTGCCCGGTAATAGCGCTGCATGAACTTTTCGACACCCAGCTCGACCTCATCATCTTCATAGCCAAACAGGGTTGCAAGTGTGCGCTGATAATCAAACAACAGCCGATCTTCCGACCGTCCGGTCGTCATATGCAGGGCAAAGCGAACCCGCCACAGATGCGCCTCCTCTTTTTTCAGCGACTGATATTCGCTTTGTGTGAGGAAGTGATGCTTCACCAGTCCGCTCAATGAGGGGACGCAGAAGTGGCGTTTGGCAACCCAGCCGATCATCTGCATGTCACGCAATCCTCCCGGTCCCTGCTTGACATTGGGTTCGAGTGAGTGGGCGGTGTCGTCATATTTGAGGTGACGCTGCTGCTGCTCCCGCCACTTGGCTTTGAAAAAGAGATCGGAGGGCCACATGTTTTGTGGGCCGGTCTGCTCCAGCATTTGATCGACAAGTTTGCTGTTGCCGCACAGAAAACGCGCCTCCATCAGGTTTGTGGCAACAGTGATATCTTTTTTTGCCTCTTCACAACACTCATCCAGGGTGCGTACACTTTGTCCGACATAGAGGCCGATATCCCACAGCAGGGTGATAAAGGATGAGAGCGCCATAGCCAGCGCTTCATCATTCGAATCACCCAGCAGGACCAGCAGGTCGATATCGGAAGCGGGATGCAACTCACCCCGGCCGTAACCGCCAACGGCAGCAAGAGCGACATCCATCTGTTTATCAATGTGACGTTTCCACAGAGTCTGCAGCAGTGCATCAACCAGAGCGGCGCGGCCATTGATCAGTTCACGGATGGGAGCATTGTCGATGAACATCTTTTCAAGCTGCTCGCTGGCATGTTTGAGAGCAGCGCGGATCTGTGCAACATCAGATCCGGCCTCGTCAACTGCTGCGAGCATCTGTTGCTGGATGGTTGAAACTTTCATTTGGGTGTCTCTTTTAGATTCCGGGGTTTTCAGGAGCGTTTTTTTAGAACGTGCAATAAGCGGCAGCGCATTGCACCAGAGATGCGGCGCAACGCACGATGGTTATTGACACCCTGCGAACTGCATAATCCCGTCTGTTTTTCAATCAGGATAAAGGGGGGTATCTCAAAGGACTGGAGGCAGTACTTTACTCTTCGTCCCGCAGCGTCAGCACTTCATGGCCACTCTCCGTGACCAGCAGGGTATGCTCCCACTGGGCGGAGAGTTTTCTATCCTTGGTGACAACGGTCCACTGATCCGGCAGCAGCCTGATCGGGGCCTTGCCGGCATTGATCATGGGCTCGATAGTAAAACACATGCCGGCGCGCAACTCCATGCCGGTTCCGGGTTTCCCATAGTGCATCACCTGCGGATCTTCGTGAAAGTCCCGTCCAATGCCGTGTCCGCAATATTCACGTACTACTGAAAAACCTGCAGTTTCTGCAAGTTGCTGAATTGCATGGCCTATATCTCCAAGCCTGACGCCGGGTTCAACCAAATCGATACCCCGCCACATGGCGTCCTGTGTCGTTTGTATCAGACGTTTGGCGAGTACCGAGGCCTTGCCGACGGCAAACATCTTGCTGGTATCGCCATGAAAGCCATCCTTGATCACAGTGATATCGATATTGATGATATCGCCATTTTTGAGTTTTTTTCCGCCGGGAATGCCATGACAGACCTGGTGATTGACCGACGTGCAGATCGATTTGGGGAAGCCGTGGTAGTTCAGCGGAGCGGGGATCGCCTGCTGTTGATTGACGATATAATCATGACAGATTCGATCCAGTTCATCCGTGGTGACTCCGGGGACGACACGGGGTTCGATCATCTCCAGCACCTGTGCCGCCAGGCGGCCGGCGATACGCATTTTTTCGATCTCTTCAACTGTCTTGATAGTGACGGGCATAGTGTTATTCGAATGAGTAATTGATTGAGTTAAAGCGCGTATTATGCTATAAAACGCGCCCTTGCAGATCAACTATCGATTTGTGAGGAAATTCACACATGTGTCGACACAGCAGCCGGGTGCCCTGATTTATTGAATGACGGGTTGGTTTGCTGGGGCGCATGGAAGCCGAACCCAAAACCGGAGTTAAATCAATGTCAAATATTAGTATGCGCCAAATGCTTGAGGCAGGCGTACATTTTGGTCATCAGACCAGATACTGGAATCCCAAGATGTCACCGTACATTTTCGGACACCGCAACAAGATTCATATTATCAATCTGGAGCAGACGCTGCCGCTGTTTAATGATGCCATGAACTTTCTCGGCACACTTGCAGCCAATGGCGGCAAAATCCTCTTTGTCGGCACCAAGCGTGCAGCACAGGATGTTATACGTGAAGAGGCGGAGCGTTGCGCTATGCCCTATGTGAACCATCGCTGGCTTGGCGGTATGCTCACAAACTACAAGACCATTCGTCAGTCGATCAATCGTCTCAAGGAGATTGAAAAGATGGAAGAGGATGGCACGCTCGAAAGCCGCTTCAACAAGAAAGAGGCTCTCAATATGTCGCGTGAAAAGATCAAACTTGATCGCAGCCTGGGTGGCATCAAGGATATGGGGGGTGTGCCCGATGCACTCTTCGTTATCGATACCGGCCATGAGGATATCGCTGTGCTTGAAGCGAAGAAGCTGGGCATTCCGGTTATCGGCGTTGTCGATACCAATAATGATCCTGACAGTATCGATTACGTGATTCCCGGCAATGATGATGCCATTCGCGCAGTTCAACTCTATGTTCAGGGTGCTGCCGCAGCAGTTCTCGAGGGGCGTGCGAGCGCCGCAATGATCGCCGCTGCAGGTAATCCTGAAGAGAGCAAGGCCGCTGCAAAACCGGCAAAAGCCGAGAAACCAGCTGAAGCATCTGCACCTGAAAAACCAGCTAAAGCAGCCGAACCTGAAAAACCGGCTGAAGCAGAAGCTGAAAAACCCGCTGAAACAGAAGCTGAAAAACCCGCAGAAGCAGCCGAATCTAAATAACATCGGCAAAGCGGGCGCTGCCGCTTATCCACCTTGTAACTTTTTTACCACGAAAGGCACGAAATACACGAAATCGATAAGCTGTGATTTGTTCGTGCTTTTCGTGTGTTTCGTGGTTATAGGGTCCCTTGGGGTGGTATAAGCGTGGCGAATTTCAGCTGATGGGCAATAGAGACGAATTTTTCAAGAGGAATAGAGAACATGGCGATTACAGCCTCTCAAGTTAAAGAGCTGCGCGAACGTACCGGCGCGGGCATGATGGAGTGTAAGAAAATGCTGCAGGAGACCGATGGCGACATCGAAGCAGCGATTGATATGATGCGTAAATCCGGGCAGGCCAAGGCCGCCAGGAAGGCGGGGCGTATTGCAGCCGATGGTCTGGTTGTGATTACTGCATCCGAAGATGGAAAATCTGCCGCCATGGCGGAGATCAATTGTGAAACAGACTTTGTTGCCAAGGATGAGAGTTTCTCCTCCTTTGCTGACGCAGTTGCTGCAAGGGTGCTCAATTCCGATGTTGACGATGTAGTTGCACTGGTGCAGCAGCCGCTGCATGACGGTGAAGAGACGACGATTGAGACCACACGTGAAAATCTAATCTCCACAATTGGTGAAAATATCTCCGTGCGGCGTTTTGTGCGCGTCGCTTCCAGCGGCAGCATCTACAGCTACCGTCATGGTGTGCGTATCGGTGTTGTGGTTGATATGGAAGGCGGCGATGCAGAACTCGGCCGTGGTATTGCCATGCATATTGCGGCAAGCAACCCGGTGTGCGTCTCAGAGGCGGATGTTCCGGCTGATACACTGGCGAAGGAGCGTGAGATTTTCCGTGCGCAGGCGCTGGAGAGCGGCAAGCCGGAGAATATCGTTGACAAGATCATCGAAGGTCGTGTGCGTAAATATCTGCAGGATGTTACTCTGAACGGGCAGCCTTATGTCATCGATACTGATACCACTGTCGGCAAATTGCTTGAGAAGGCAGGCGCCAAAGTGATCGGCTTTACCCGTTTTGAAGTGGGTGAGGGGATCGAGAAAAAGCAGGAGGATTTTGCAGCCGAGGTGATGGCGCAAATCAACGCTTGATTATTTTAAAGGACTTTTTACCACGAAAGGCACGAAAAACACGAAAATTGACAAGCTGATCTTTCGTGCTTTTCGTGTATTTCGTGGTTAATCTTTTTTGCTCCTTTTCAGGTATAATTTCGCGCAATCTTCGGGATCGAGTTCACCACCATGAGTAAACCGCTTAAACGAATTCTGCTGAAGCTGTCAGGCGAGGCTCTGATGGGCAGTGGTGATTTCGGCATCGAACCGCAGGTGTTGCAGCGTCTGGCGGCAGATATTAAGGCGATATCCGAAGCTGGCGTCGAAGTTGGCGTTGTCATCGGCGGTGGAAATATCTTTCGCGGCGCCGGCCTGGTGCAGAGCGGCATTAATCGCGTCACCGGTGACCACATGGGAATGCTGGCGACAGTAATGAATTCCCTTGCCATGCACGATTTCTTACGCCGTGCCGGCGTCAACAGCCGCGTCTTCTCAGCCATGCGCATCGATCAGATGTGTGAACACTACAGCCGTGATCGTGCGGTCGGATTTCTACAGCAGGGCGGTGTGGCGATTTTTTCAGCCGGCACCGGAAACCCATTTTTCACGACTGATACAGCTGCCGCTCTGCGTGCGGTTGAGATTGGCGCCGATCTGCTCATCAAGGCGACCAAGGTCGATGGAGTCTATTCGGCGGATCCGCTGAGCAATCCTGATGCTGAATTCTATGCGACACTCGATTATGACCGCATATTGAGAGAAAATCTCGGGGTGATGGATTTGACGGCAATTCTGCTGTGCAGGGATCATAATCTGCCACTGCGTGTGATGAATATCTATGACGAGGGCGCACTGGCGCGCCTGATTGGAGGAGAGTCTGTCGGCACTCTAGTACAGTGATGCACAAGTATCGCATACCATCTCAACGCGCCCAGTCGCCCCTGACTGCGTTGCGTAACCTTAAAATACGTAAAGTATTTCTGCGGTTACGCGCCTTGTCAGTACCAACTGTGCATCGCCGATTTATGCATCACTGTACTGTGCACAGCGGATAATCCTGAAAAATTCAATGAATGAAATACGATGATTGATGAAATAAAGAGAGACGCAGCTGATCGTATGGGAAAAAGTGTCCAGGCGCTTGAAGCTACGTTGACAAAACTGCGCACAGGTCGTGCGCATCCAAGCCTGCTTGAACATCTTGTCGTCCCCTATTATGGTACGGATACGCCACTGAGGCAGGTGGCGAATATCTCTGTTGAGGATGCCCGCACGCTGCTGGTTCAACCCTTTGAACAGACGATGGTCAAGGCTGTCGAGAAGGCGATCATGGAGTCTGATCTGGGACTGAATCCAAATACAGCCGGGAATGTCATGCGCATCCCGCTGCCGCCGCTGACCGAAGAACGACGCCGGGATATGACCCGTGTGGTACGACACGAGGGAGAGCAGGCGCGTGTCGCAGTGCGCAATATTCGACGTGATGCCAACAGCGATCTCAAAGAGTTGCTCAAGGAGAAACTGATCACTGAAGATGATGATCGGCGTGGACAGGAGATCATCCAGAAATTGACGGACCAGCATGTCAAGGAGATCGATCAGCGCCTTACAGTCAAGGAAGAAGAGTTGATGTCCTTTTGAGGGATGATGCATTTATTAAAATACCAATCTCGCTTGCCTTTTTGTGCGTGCTTTTCGCTGCCACTTTGGTTACATAGTTCGCTATGCGCCCGACGTGGCAACAAAAACCACGAACTAAAGTTCTGCACATCCCGGTACTTTAATTTCTACCCCATCCCTGAGTCCCTGAAGCGTGTCTGATAACGTTCAATTTTCTATTCTGCCGCAGCATGTTGCAATTGTTATGGATGGCAACGGGCGCTGGGCAAAGCAGAAAAAGAGACCGCGCAGCTTCGGCCACCAGGCTGGATCCAGCCTGTTGCACACAATTGTCGAAGAGAGTAAAAATCTGGGTATCCGGGTCCTGACGGTTTTTGCCTTCTCCAGTGAAAACTGGAAAAGACCGGAGAAGGAGAGCTCCTTTTTGATGGGACTCTTCATCAAGGTGATGCAGCGTGAGATCAGGGAGCTGCACAGCAATCATATCCAGGTGCGTTTTATCGGTGACAGGTCTGTACTCTCGGAGGCGTTGCTGCAAGTTATCGAGAATGCAGAAAAACTGACCGCAGAGAATCACAAAATGGTGCTGCAGATTGCTCTCTCCTACAGCGGGCAATGGGATATTGCAACAGCAGCGCGCCGTGTCGCTGCAAGAGTGGCCGGCGGTGAACTTGCCGCAACTGATGTTGATGAGCAGCACTTTGCTGCGGAGTTGAGTTTTGCAGATCTCCCGGATGTTGATTTTTTTATTCGTACCGGTGGAGAGTTGCGCATCAGCAACTTTATTCTGTGGCAGGCGGCCTATGCCGAACTCTATTTTACCGATGTACTTTGGCCTGACTTTTCGGTTGCCGAGTATCGCAAGGCGCTTCAGGAATATGGGGTCAGACAGCGCCGTTTCGGACGCACAGGTGAGCAGGTCACGGCAAGCTGATGTTGCTGCAACGCATTCTCACCGCCATCATACTGATTCCTCTTGTTGCCTGGGGTGTGCTTGCCGCTGACCCTTTGCTGTTTGCCGCTATCGTAGCTGCTGTGATGCTGTTGTGCGCCTGGGAGTGGGCGCGACTGGCTGGTCTGCAAACCCTTCCATTGCAACTTCTCTATGTGCTCCTGTGCGGGCTGCTGATGGCCGGGCTATGGTTCTATGCCGCCGATGGAGTGCGTCACATCCTGATTCTGACTGCTGCCGGTTTATGGCTGGGAATGGCTCTGGCGCTGTTTTCATGGCGGCACAAGGTATTACACAAGGCGGCCTTCCAGCCATTTATCCTGGCGCTCGGATTGTTGCTGCTCACTGCGGCCTGGCAGGCGCTGATCTCGCTGCATCAACTGCCGGATCTCGGACCGCAATTGACGCTGGGGTTGCTGATTTTGATCTGGATTGCCGACTCAGCCGCCTATTTTACCGGCAAGGCGCTTGGCCGCCATAAACTGGCGCCGGTGCTGAGCCCCGGAAAGACGCTGGAGGGGATGGCGGGAGCGCTTGTTGCCGCCGCCCTGTGGGGGATATTCATGTTTGTGATGCTGTTTCAGGCGTCTGCCAATTCGACTGCCTACATGATTTCCACCGCTCTGCTGCTATCTTTGCTGACAGCTGTTGTCTCTGTTGCCGGTGATCTGTTTGAGAGTCTCGTAAAGCGTCGCGCTGACAAAAAGGACAGTGGTCATCTACTGCCCGGACATGGCGGTATCTGGGACCGCATCGACAGTCTGATCGCCAGCGCCCCGGTATTTGTTGCCGGACTCTATCTCAGTGGGATTCTGCAGTGATCGGGGTGACTGTACTCGGATCGACCGGTTCCATCGGCGTCAGTACGCTGGATGTACTGCGACGCCATCCCGATCATTTCAGAGTGGTGGCGCTTGCAGCCAACAACAGTGTCGATAAACTGCTGCAGCAGGTGATTGAATTTCAGCCGCAGTATGCCGTACTTGTCGAACCGCCTGCGGCACAGCAACTGCGTCAGCGCATCGCACACCATGGGCTGACGACAGAGGTGCTGGACGGCGCCGATGCACTCGAGTTTGTGGCGTCGCTCTCGCAAGTCGATGCTGTAATGGCGGCCATTGTTGGCGCTGCCGGTCTGCGCTCTGCGCTGGCTGCTGCAACATCCGGCAAACGGGTGCTGCTGGCAAACAAGGAATCACTGGTGGTTGCCGGCCAACTCTTTATGGACGCTGTCGAACAGCACCAGGCGACACTGCTGCCAATCGACAGCGAACATAATGCCATTTTCCAGTGCATGCCTGCAGATGGCGGTAAAGAGGGCGTCAAACGCATTCTGTTGACTGCTTCAGGGGGGCCTTTTCGCAACGCTTCACTGCGTGATCTGCAACAGGTAACCCCCGAGCAGGCCTGCGCTCATCCCAACTGGGATATGGGAAAAAAGATCTCGGTTGACTCGGCGAGCATGATGAACAAGGGGCTGGAGGTGATCGAGGCGCGCTGGCTGTTTGACCTGACTCCGGAAAATATCCAGGTGGTGGTGCATCCGCAAAGCGTGATTCACTCCATGGTTGAGTATGTCGATGGCTCGGTGCTGGCGCAGATGGGCAATCCAGACATGCGCACCCCGATCGCCCATGCACTGGCATGGCCACGGCGTATCGATTCCGGTGTGCCCTCGCTGGATCTGTTCGAGGTTGCTCGCCTCGATTTTGAACAACCTGATTTCGCACGTTTTCCATGCCTGCAGTTGGCGTATGATGTTGTTGCTGCCGGTGGCGTCATGCCGGCGGTTCTGAATGCCGCAAACGAGGTGGCTGTTGATGCCTTCCTCGGTGGCCGCATCCCCTTTCCGGCGATCGCCCGATTGAATCAGGCGGTGATGGAAAGCGCTGAACAGATGCAGCCACAGAGCATCGAGCACCTGCTGGAAGTGGATCAGCGCAGCCGCCGCCAGGCGGAACAATTCATCCCGCAGATGGTCTGACTTTTATGTTTGATATTCTCTCCATGATCTTCTGGGCGATGGTTCTCATCGTCATTCTGGTTGGCGTTCACGAGTTCGGCCACTTCTGGGTGGCGCGCAAACTTGGGGTAAAGGTTTTGCGCTTCTCCATCGGTTTCGGCCCCTCTCTATGGAAGCATACAGCCAAAGATGGGGTTGAATACGTGTTTGCTGCAATTCCGCTTGGTGGCTACGTCAAGATGGTCGATGAACGCGAGGAGGAGGATGTTGCCGAAGAGGATCTCCCCTATGCCTTCAATCGCCAGTCGCTTGCTGTTCGCAGCGCCATAGTCGTTGCCGGCCCGCTGTTCAACCTGCTGTTTGCTGTTGTTGCCTACTGGGCGGTTTTTGTGAATGGCGAGATCGATATCAAATCCTATGTAGGAGAGTTGGCGGCTGATTCAACAGTCTATCTGGCCGGTGTGCGTGAAAATGACCGTATTGTCAGCGTCAACGATGATCAAACGCCCGGGTGGAACAGGGTCAATCAGGCTTTGATCGGGGCTGCAATGACGGAACAGCAGGCGCAGCTTCTCCTGCGGGGAGAATTCGATGCCGAGCGCACTGTTGTACTGACAAATGCAATGCTTTCTCCATTGCGGGAAGGGCAGGCCTCGCTGGAAAAGATTGGTCTGGCGCCCCGGTTTCCGACGCTTCCCCCTGTGATTGGTGTCATCAGCAGCGGCAAGGCGGGTGAGCGTGCGCAATTAATGCCGGGTGACCGTATTCTCTCAGCCAATGGTGAAGAGATTGCCTCATGGAGAGCCTGGAGTGACGTTATCAGGGCGCATCCTGAGCAGGAGATGCAACTTGTCGTTGAGAGGGATGGTGGGCAAATCGAGCTGAAACTGCGTCCGGATGCAAAGGATGAGCATGGAAAGGTGATTGGTTTTGCCGGTGTCGGCAGTGCAGTTCCCGCTGGATTCATGGATGAGTTCCGGATTATAGATCGCTATGGCGTCATTGAAGCCTGGCCCAGGGCGCTGCATGAAACATGGCGCATGACCAAACTGACCCTCAGTGGCATCTGGAGCATGATTACGGGAAGGATGTCGGTGCATAATATGGGCGGGCCGCTGACGATCGCTAAAATTGCAGGCGATTCCGCCAGTGGCGGTTTCTCCTTTTTCGTCGGCCTGCTGGCGATGTTGAGTATTACCCTCGGTGTCATCAATCTGCTGCCTGTGCCGGTGCTGGACGGCGGGCATCTGTTTCTGTTTCTGATCGAGGCGATAAAAGGGAGTCCGCTGTCAGAGCCTGCAATGCTGCAGTTGCAAAAATTGGGGTTGATCATTATTGCGGCAATCATGTTTCTGGCTATCTATGTCGATTTACACCGTTTTTTCGGTATGTAATTCAGTTTCCAACCACGCAATAGACGCAACAGACACAAGATAGCTGTAGCAAGGGCGTCAATAAGCGCGGCGTATGGAGCCATATGTCATTTCGACCAAAGGGAGAAATCTTTGTCGAGGATGCGTAAGGGGGTGTCCAAAAATAGACAAAATGGTGGTAGTGATTTCGTATTGTCTGAGTGTTGCGTGGTAAAAAGCACTCTGTGTTGATTGAAATCTGATTTTTTTGCATTACGCAACATCCCGAATTCCTTTATAATCGGCAACTGTTCTGCATGACATCATTTGAGTGTGCAGACCATTCGAAAATTGGTTTCGCATGCAGGCTACAAACCTCTTGCGACAAGTTAACAGGTCATTCCAGTGATAAAAACAAAACATGCGTTAATAGCAGCGGGGCTGCTGGTTCTCTCTTCACTTGTTTATGCAGGCTCCTTCGTTATACGGGATATCCGGGTAGAGGGTCTGCAGCGAGTTCCCGTCGGCACCGTTTTCAGTCACATCCCTTTTGAGATTGGTGACCGGGTCGATGATACTGCCGGTGGCGAGATTGTCCGCGCATTGTACAAAAGCGGCCTGTTCAAGGATGTCTCGCTCGAGCAGGATGGCGCCGTGATGGTGGTTTCAGTGGTCGAACGTCCAACGATTGCATCGATTAGTTTCAGCGGCAACAAGGACATCGATACCGATCAGCTGAAAACCGGTCTGCGTGATGCGGGGTTTTCTGAAGGACGGGTCTTCAATCAGCAGGTGCTGGACAACATCAAGCAGGATCTGAAACGCTCCTATTTTGACCGTGGAAAATACAGCGTCATCGTTACCTCTACCGTCTCACCGCTGGAACGCAACCGTGTCGCAGTCGATATCAATGTGCGTGAGGGGAGAACTGCAAAAATCAAACGCATCAATATTGTCGGCAACAAGGATTTTGACGAGGATGATCTGCTCGATGAAATCTCGCTTTCGACCGGCAACTGGATTTCACGTTTTACCAAAAACAATCAATACTCCAGCCAGAAACTGGAGGCTGATATTGAGAGCCTGCGATCCTTTTATATGGATCGCGGTTATCTGAAATTTGACGTGCTGTCGACACAGGTCAACATCAGTCCGGAGAAAGAGGACGTCTTCCTCACCATCAATATCACCGAGGGGGATGTCTACACTGTTGAAGATATCCAACTGGCCGGCAAGGCGGTGGTGGATCCTGAAGAGCTTTTTCCCTTGATCGAATTGCGGCGTGATGAGCCTTTCTCACGCAAGCAGGTCATCAAAAGCACCGAAGCCATCACTGCAACGCTCTCCGACAAAGGGTATGCGCTAGCCAGTGTCAATGCCATCCCCGATGTCGATGAAGAGAACAAGAGTGTCAAGATCACGTTCTATGTTGAACCCGGCAGGCGGGCCTATGTCAGGCGCGTCAATATCCACGGCAATACGCGTTCACGCGACAGGGTGCTGCGGCGTGAGTTCAGGCAGATGGAAGCCGCCTGGTTTTCAGCTGCAAAGGTCAGGGAGTCGAAGCAGCGCCTGCTGCGTCTGGGCTATTTTGAGTCGGTGGAGATCGCCACCAGGCCTGTCCCCGGCTCTCCTGACCAGGTCGATGTGGATGTCACGGTGGTGGAGAAAAAATCCCGCGAGCTGATGCTGGGCGTTGGTTTCTCACAAGACAGCGGCGTCTCGTTCCAGGCCAGGTTGAGCGATGACAACTTCTTCGGCTCCGGCAAGAACGTTACGCTGGGTTTCAATACCAGTGATGTCAATACCTACGCGGAACTCGCCTACCGCAATCCCTATTTTACCATTGACGGCATCAGCCAGGGATTCCGCATCATGTACCGGGCGACTGATTTTTCCAAACTGGATACGGATGTCGCCAGATATGCGACAGACACCGGTATCCTGGGGCTCAATTTCGGATTCCCTATCTCTGAATGGGACAGGATCGGCGCCTATCTGAATCTCGAGTATATGAAGCTCCATTTTGATGAAGATTTGGCGCCGTTCTATATCAGAGGTTTCTACGAGGATGGCCAGCAGATCAACACCTACAAGCTTGGCGCCACCTGGTCGCATGATACCAGGGACACGGCAATGTTTACTTCTGACGGCAGCCTCATCAGCGCCGGGATAATGATGGCGCTGCCCGGCAGTGATTTTGAATTCTGGACCCTGAAATACAAGCATAAGCAGTATTTCGGCATTACCGACAACCTCTCTCTGTCATTGAAAGGTGAGGTCTCATGGGGTGATACTTATGGGGATACCGACCTGTTTCCTTTTTATGAAGGCTTCTATGCCGGCGGTCCCGGTTCGCTGCGGGGTTATAAATCCTACTCGATCGGTTCAGGAACAGACATCGACGGCAATACCATCGCCGGTAATTTCAAGGTCATCGGCGGTGCGGAGTTGTGGTTTCCGCCGCCCTTCATGGATCTGAGTGAGAGCGTGCGTCTGATCGGCTTTGTCGACTTTGGAAACGTCGGTAACCTCGGTAACTCCGGCATCCGCGGTAACGCATTTCCAGAAGATGACTTTGATACCGATAAATTCCGCTACTCTGCAGGTCTTGCAGTGAGCTGGCTTTCACCCTTCGGGCTGCTGAATGTAAGCTATGCGGCGCCCTTTAATGAGCAGCCGTTTGATGAAACCGAAGAGTTTCAGTTCACCTTTGGTTCAAACTTCTAGCGAGGCTACGTCTCAGACTGACGAGACATGAAAAAACTTTTTCTCTCGCCAAGACGCCAGGATCGCAAAGGTTTTTCCTGGCGAGCTTGGCCTACATGGATGTAGGTCAGGGGCGTAAGCAGGACGCGTAAGCTTTGCGCTTTTGCGAGAGTCATTATTGAAATTTGACCCTTTCGTAAAGATGTTGGTCATTCAAGGATCTGGTTGAGTTATATGAGACGTTTTTCTTTACTGGCTTTGCTCTCCGCATCTCTCCTCTCTATGACACCCTGCGTGGCTGCTGAATCCGGCAGCGCTCCGCATAAGTTCGCCTTTGTCAATGTCAGCAGGATTCTGAAATTCACCCCTCAGGTCAAGGCGATTGAAGCTGTCCTGAAGGCGGGTTATGAGAAGCGTGAAGCTGAACTCAATCTGCGTGAAGAGGGTCTCAGTCAGTTAAAAAAAGAGCTCAAGAGTCAGCGCAATACACTGGAGATCAACAAGCGTACGGAGTTGGAGCGGGATATCCTGATCAAGGCGCGACGCCTGAAAACAGCCCGCATCGAGATGGAGGAGGACATTGCACTGCAGAAGAATGAGGAGATGAACAGACTGCGCCTGTTGATAGCAGAGGTGATTGAATCCATCGCCAAGGAGCAGAATGTCGACATGGTTTTCGAGGCAGGCGTCGTCTATGTCAGTGACCGCGTTGATATCTCTGATCAAATTCTGCAGCGCCTGAAGGAGCGCCACGCAGAAGAGGAGCCTGATACGGCTGCAGGGAAAGAATAGAGTCAGCAAAAAATATTAACCACAGATGCACACAGATAAACACAGATAAAAGAGTCACATCTCAATAACTTCGTGCAGGGAAACAGGGTTGAAAATTTTTCTCGTTCCCACGCTCATGCGTGGGAATGCAGACCTGGCTCAACAATAACTTCGAATGCATTCCCACCGGGGACGGTGGGAACGAGATAAAACCTCCCCCTTTATCAAAGGGGGATTGAGGGGGATTGATGAAATGAGTGAAACAGTAATGGATGTCCGGCAGATCATGGAATATCTGCCGCACCGCTATCCTTTTCTTCTGGTTGACAGAGTGATTGAAATCGAGGGGACGCAGCGACTGGTCGGCATCAAGAATGTGAGTATAAACGAGCATTTCTTTGCTGGTCACTTTCCCGTCAAGCCGGTGATGCCCGGAGTGTTGATCGTCGAGGCATTGGCACAATGCACCGGTTTGCTGGCGATGATGGCGCAGCCTGAAGAGCTCAGGAAGAGTCTGATCTACTATTTTGTCGGAATCGACAAGGTGCGTTTCAAGCGGGTTGTCGAGCCCGGAGATCAGCTCAGACTGGAAGTTGATTTCGTCAAACAAAAAAGCTCTATCTGGGTTTTCAACTGCAGGGCGACTGTCGATGGCCAGCTTGCAGCCTCGGCGCAAATTATGTGTACACCGCGGGAGATCTGATGATTCATCCCTCTGCTGTCATTGATGCCGATTGTGAAATTGCGCAGGGAGTCAGCATCGGTCCGTTCAGCGTCATTGGCGCGGGTGTAAAAATTGGAAAAGGGACGAGCATCGCTTCACATGTTGTCATTCAGGGGAAGACAACCATCGGTGAAGAGAACAGCATATTCCAGTTCTCCTCGATTGGCGAAATACCTCAAGATAAAAAGTATTCCGGAGAGGAGACCCTCCTGCTGATTGGTGATCGCAATATCATCCGTGAATATGCCACCATCCACCGCGGCACGGCGCAGGACCAGGGGATAACCAGTGTTGGCAATGACAACCTGCTGATGGCCTATACGCATGTAGCGCACGATTGCATGCTCGCGGATCATATCATCATGTCGAACGGCTCTTCACTTGCCGGGCACGTCGATATCGGCGATTACGCTATCCTCAGCGGTTTTACGCTGGTGCACCAGTTTTGCTCCATTGGCGCACACAGCTTTAGCGCCATGGGAACGGCGATTAACCGCGATGTGCCGCCCTATCTGCTGGTTTCCGGATCACCTGCAGTCCCCAGGGGGGTCAACAGCGAAGGATTGAAGCGTAGCGGCTTTGATGCTGAAACTGTACGACTCATCAAGGATGCCTATAAATTGCTCTACCACAGCGGCCTCAAGCTCGGCGAAGCCGCCGAACAAATTGCCGAACTTGCCGGAGACTCCCCGCAACTCGCTGTGATGGCTGATTTTCTGCAAAACAGCCGCCGCAGTATTGTACGTTGAAGGTCGTGATCTCCCCCTTTGCCAAAGGGGGATCAAGGGGGATTTTCCTCGTTTCCACGCTCCTGCGTGGGAATGCAGACCTTGATCAAAAATAACTTCGTATGCATTCCCACCGGACGGTGGCAACGAAAAAGGTATTTATGCATCGCAGTACTCCACTTCATATCGCGCTCGTCGCTGCAGAACCTTCCGGGGACCATCTGGGGGCAGCATTGATGCAGGCGATCAATGCACAGATTCCGGATGTCATATACACCGGAATTGGTGGTCCGGAGATGATCGCAGCCGGTATGCAGAGCAGTTATCCGATGGAAAAGCTGTCAGTCATGGGGTTGGTTGAAGTACTGCCGCACTTGCCTGAACTGCTGCGCATCCGGCGCCAGCTTGCACAGCATCTGATCGACAATCCTCCCGATCTTTTTATTGGCGTCGATGCTCCGGATTTTAACCTGGGGCTGGCAAAGAAGATGAAGGCGGCTGGAATTCCTACGGTTCAGTACGTGGCGCCGACCGTGTGGGCGTGGAAACAGGGGAGGGTCAAAATTCTGCGCGAGGCGCTGAGCCTGGTGCTCAGCATCTTCCCTTTTGAGCAGGAGTTTCTACTCAGCCACCATGTGCCGAGCATCTATGTGGGTCATCCGCTGGCTGACCAGGTTCCGTTGAATCCCGATCCTGCAAGCGCTAGAGCGGCGCTTGGGGTTCCTGCTGATGTGCCGCTGCTGGCGTTGCTTCCAGGTAGTCGCGTCGGTGAGATCAAGCGCCTCTCAAAGCCGTTCCTTGAAGCAGCTGCCGCGCTTGCACAGCAGGTCCCGCATCTCATGGTTATCGTGCCGATGGTGAACAGTCGAATTCACGAATTGTTTGAGCAGCAGCGTCAGCTGGTTGCACCTGATCTTGACTGTACCCTGATCGATAAACAGGCGGATCTGGTCCTCGAAGCAGCAGAT
>JAIVTC010000138.1:0-2235 GCA_048629055.1 Candidatus Bathyarchaeota archaeon | reverse complement strand
TTGTTATCCGCAGTATTTCCGGGCAGGGAGGAGGGCAGGGAGGGTGGCAGTTCGCTGGTCTGAAAAAAGAGTCGTCCGGAGATGCGTTGCTCCTCATCCTGGTCATCGTTGCCCCATCCGGGCAGTTCCAGTCCCTGTTCGATCTCATCCCTGCTGGCATCGATGATCAGGTCGTCGAGAAAGCGACTTGCCTGGCGTACATTGCGCGCCACTTCAGAGGTCCCCTTTTTTGCATGATCAAGCTCTTCAAGCACCACCATGGGGATGAAGATATCATGCTCCTGGAAACGGAATATCGAGCTGGGATCGTGCATCAGCACATTGGTGTCCAGTACGAAGAGGCGTTTGGGATCATCCATTGTTATCAGCCTGTTGCCATGGTTTTATTGAGAGCTTTAACCGCTTCCAGAACCTCGTCGGCATGTCCCTTGACTTTCACCTTGCACCACTCCTGAAAGAGTCGTCCATCGCGATCGATTAAAAAGGTACTGCGCTCGATACCCATCACCTGTTTGCCATACATGTTCTTCATCTTGATGACATCGAAGAGATTGCACAGCTCTTCATCGATGTCAGAGATCAGCTCGAACGGAAACTCCTGCTTCGCTTTGAAATTCTCCTGCCGCTTGAGAGTGTCTCTGGATGCGCCCAGAATGACGCAGGATTGGCGGCGAAACTTGTTGATGGCGGCGCTGAAATCTCTCCCCTCCTGAGTACAGCCGGGGGTGCTTGCCCTGGGATAGAAATAGATGACGAGTGGTCTGCCTAGATAGTCACTGAGCCGGAGATGCTTATCGCCGGTGATATGGAGTTCGATATCCGGAATTTTTTTACCGACAGCAACCGTTTGTGTCATAACGCTTCTCTCTATCTGTAATGATTGATGCGCTTCGCCTACATGGACGTAGGTGAGGGGCGAGAGCAGGACGCGGTAGCTTCGTTCCTCAGCAGCATCCTATGCCCCGGTGGTGCGGTTCTTCCGTGGTTAAATAGGCTCCAGCACTGCATCGAGATTCATGGAGTCACAAAATTCCATGAATTCATCCCGCAAGGCGGCGATCTGAACATTAGCCGGTATGCCGACTTGCAGGTTGACTGCGAACATTTGCGTTCCTGTATGCGGGGCGGCGTAGCTGGATGTGTGCAACTCCTCGATATTGATGTGATGCTGTGAAAAAAAACCGGCAAGATGATGAACGATTCCAGGATCGTCCAGGGCAACCACCTCGACAGAATAGGGGCGTATCTTTGTGTCGATGACGCGGATGTCCGTGCGTTTTCCATGAATGGTCAAGCCGAGTTTGGATTCCAACTCGGGCAACATGGTCTCAAGCATTGCAATTTGGTTCCATGCGCCTTCAACCAGCATCTGAACGGCAAATTCTCCACCCATGACTGTCATGCGGCTGTCATTGATGTTGAGTTTCAGATCATAAACAGCCCTGGTGAGGCGATCAACGATCCCCGTCTGGTCTTTGCCGATGGCTGATAAAACGAGTTGGCTCTGTTTTGCTGGCACGAAAGTTTCCTTGGAATTCTGTTTTGTTGAAGTGTACACAGTTCAACGCATGAACGCATCCAAATATGGATGTGTTGAAGAAATTCTACAAGATCTCTCCTGCGTCGAGATGACAAACTGTAAATCGGAAAACGAAGGGCGGCCATGTTATGTGTTATTCTGAAAATCAGGATTGAATCTCATTGCAAAGGAGTTGCAGATGTCATCACATACCCCTGTTTTTATTCTCACCCTGTTGTATTTCACACTTGCTGCATATAGTTCAGCCTGTGCAACCGAGATGTACCGTTGCGTCAATGCCAGTGGCGCAGTCTCTTTTTCCGACAGATCCTGCCGGCAAGAGGATCAGCAGAAGATCACCGTTGAGCCGATGCCAATCGTCGGTTGGGAGAAAGTCGAGGCAGTTCCGCGCAAGAAAAGTTCCAGAAGACAAAAACGCATCCGCCAGAGCGATGCCAACAAACTTGCGGACAACACCTCAAAATGTGACAAAACCAGGCGTCAGATTGAAAAGATCAATAACAAGCTCAGGGCTGGTTACACGCTGAAAGCCGGAGAGCGTCTGAACGAACGCCTGCGGGAGCTGGAACGATTCCGCTTCAGAAACTGCCGGTAACATCTCAATATCTCCGTGCAGGGTAATACCCGTAGGATGTGGTGAGCTTGCGAACCGCATCAATCGCGCGACTGTACCAGCGAGATTATAAATTACATCC
>JAIVTC010000137.1:0-10703 GCA_048629055.1 Candidatus Bathyarchaeota archaeon | reverse complement strand
CCCACATCATGGACATCCATCCCCAACCAGTGGCCGGTCTTGTGCATATAGAACTTTTCATACGCCTTCTTTTTTATCAGCGCAGCTGTTTGCCCCTTGAGCAGACCCAGTTCGACCAGACCGCGGGTAATCACCCTGATAGCCGCCTGATGCGGATGATGCCACTTGTTGCCGGGTTTGACCTTTGCAATGGCAGCAAGCTGGGCTTTCAGCACCAGCCCGTAGAGTTGCCGCTGCGGTTCGCTGAACTTGCCATTGACGGGCCAGGTCCGGGTGATATCCGAAGCATAGCAATTGATCTCACAGCCGGCATCGATCATCACCAGGTCGCCATCACAGAGCTCGTCACGATTTTCGATGTAGTGCAGAATGCAGCCATTAACACCGCCGCCAACGATCGCGGGATAAGCCTGGCCAGTGGCGCCTTTCGAGGCGGTTTCATACTCAAACTGCGCATGCAGCTGGTACTCTCTGAGGCCGGGACGACACTTTTTCATGAGGTTGATATGCGCCTGCGCTGACACTTTTGCAGCCCTGCGCATCAGGGCTATTTCCGAACGGCTCTTGTAGAGACGCATGTCGTGCAGATAGTGATCCAGGGCCACAAACTCCAGCGCCCCTTGAATACCCGAACGCGCCCGCACCTTGGCAATCCATTCCGACATCTGCTGATCCAGCCCTGGATCACACCCCATCGCATAAAAGATCCGCTCACACTGCTCCAGCATGCGCGGCAGAATCTCATCCACATCGGTAAAGGGAAATGAGTCATCAGCGCCAAAGTCGCGTATCGCCCCCTCCTGCCCGGCACGGCGTCCATCCCACTGCTCCCTCTTCGGGTCACGCGGACGACAAAAGAGAATATATTCTGCGGCCTTGCGTCCCGGAATCAAAATCGCAACAGCTTCGGGTTCGGTAAAGCCGGTAAGGTAGTAAAAATCGCTATCCGGACGATAAGGGTGATGCACATCACGGTTGCGTATGCGTTGGGGCGCCGCCGGGATGATGGCAATCGCGTTTTTCCCCATCATGCGCATCAACTGCTTGCGGCGACGCTTGAACTCAGCTGCTGTCATCAGGCACATCCTCATAGAGAGTCATGACAGCGACACGCAGATACTCTTCCAGTTCGCACATCTGCTGCCTCTGCTCTTCATCATCGGCATCAATGGACTCCACTTCCAGGCGCGTAAACTCACTGATATCCATGAGAGTCTCCTGCGCCACATCAGACATCTTGCGTTCATTGTCCCTGGCGCTGATGCCAAAGCCGAAAAGAAATCCCTGACACCAGTTGACCAGTTGCTGCGCCCTTTCATCGCTGCGCACATCATCATCCGGAAGCATCAGGCGGAAACCCATAACCGGATCTTCAAGCTGTTCCCTGATCTCCGCATGCATTTGCAACAGGGTGTTTTTACACTCCTGCACCTGCGCATCACGTGCATCAGTATCGCGAAACAGCTCCTGCTGCATGAGTTGCAATGAGGTCTCGAAGTCTCCGCAGATCAATCCACAAATGAGGGCATGCGCCTCCGCCGGCCCGATCTCCATGCCGGCGCCGGTGAGATGTTCTTTTATTTCGTCATATTCAGGGAGTTGGTTCACGTCTAATTTGTCCGTCGATGCAGCCCTGTAGCAGAGCTTGAAATCAATTTGCAATTGAAGATCTCTCCCTGCGGTCGAGATGACATCAGGAAGCGTGCATGTTGCTGAAAAAGTGCTGTAAAACGACACCCTTCACGCATCAAGGTAAAGCAGATTATAGGCTCTCCACCACCCCGGATCGTGAAAATTTCCGCATAATGCGAGAAATTTGTTGTTTTATTGCGAATAGAGCACTCTATTATGCCCTCGGGCATTGACCCATTCCAAGTTGCTCTCTATAGTTCCAGATGAAGTTGAATGTCGCTGATGAACGGAATGAAAAAAATGCCTGATAATGAGTTGAAGTCTCTTGAATCAAAAGTCAACAATTTGGTCGATGCATGTGTGCAGTTGAAGCAGGAGAACCAGACCCTGCGCACCAGCCAGAAGGATCTGGTAAGCGAGCGCGCATCCCTGATTGAGAAAACCGAACTTGCAAGAAACCGCGTTGAAGCCATGATCAGTCGCCTCAAGTCGCTGGAAGAGAACACATGAGTACACCGAAACCTGTCTCAGTCACCATTCTTGGTGAAGAGTACCTGATCTCCTGCCCTCCCGAGGAAGAGCCGGCGCTGCAACAATCCGCTAAACTTCTCGATCAGCGCATGAAAGAGATCCGTTCCAGTGGCAAAGTAATGAACAGTGAACGCATCGCTGTCATGGCCGCATTGAATCTCTCGAATGAATTGCTGCATCAACAGCAGCAAGCTGCAAACGATTCCGGCAAAATCGATGAACATCTACGATCGTTGAGGCATAAAATCGAGACTGCTCTCAACCCGTAATTTCATCAATCATTTGCCACAACGCCCATTGGTACTCTTGATATCTTAACCGGCAAGCGCCACATTGACCCTGGCAACAAGGTATAACGCCAAACCTGTATACTATACACCCTTTTTCCTCCTCTCTGACAGCACTGAAAATTTTCTGTCCATCTCGAATAAATCAACTGGAATTTCAGCGAAAATAAGATATGATGGTTTCAGGGCGATTTCTACTGTGTTCGATAGCTGATCGGTTTCTTGAGCCTTGCATTTACCCCGGGAGTGGAACGTATTACTGGTGTGCATGTCCGTCTTGAGCGGAAAGCCTTATGTGATACCTGAAGCACCCACTTGGACTATTAAGGTTCAAGGGTATGATCGGCGCCGGCATCTGTGGTATCGCCCTACTTTTTAGTGGCCGCCCATTATCTTCATGCCCACAAGCAAGCTTCGTTCATCCATTCGCCGGCAACGTCTGCAACTTTCCGCGGCACAGCAGCGACAGCACGCACTCCTTGTCAGCAAAAAACTCTCCCGCCTGCGCCATTTTCAAAAAGCCGGACGCATTGCAATCTACCTCCCTGCCAATGGAGAACTTGACCCGTCGTCCATCGTCAATATCAGCCGGGACTCTTCAAAGCAGTTATACCTGCCGGTGTTGCACCCCTTCAGACATGGACGGCTGTTTTTTTGTGAGTGGAAAGAGCATGCTCAGCTGCAGCCAAACCGCTTTGGCATCCTTGAACCCGCCTGCAATGGAAACACCAGAATACCCTTGAGATCACTGGATCTTATCCTGGTTCCACTGGTGGCCTTTGATGCATCCGCTCAGCGTGTCGGCATGGGAGGAGGTTTCTATGACCGCACGCTGGGCAAGGCCAGGATAAATTCAACATGGAAGCGCCCCTACCTGATCGGCATAGCTCACGAGTTGCAGAGGGTTCCAGCTATCACCACTCAACCCTGGGATGTGCAGCTGGATGCGGTAGTTACTGAGGCCGGGGTGTATGAGAAAAGTTTTAGGTTTTAGGTGGAAAGCGTCTTGTCAAAGCCGGCGCCAGAGGGGTATGGTATTACTGTGTTACCTAAAACATAAAACTTAAAACCTAAAACCTTCCTACCTAAAACTTAAAACCTAAAACTTAAAACCTTCCCATAGCGTTCAATGGGTGTTTTCAAATGACAAAGGATCTTTCTATGCAACGTCGGGATTTTCTAAAGAAAGCAGCTGCGGGCTCCATCGTAGCCGGTACAGCTCTTGCAGCATCCACTGCGGCACATGCCAAAGCTGAATTTAAATGGAAGATGGTTACCACCTGGCCAAAGAACTTCCCCGGCCTGGGTACGGGCGCCAACAATCTGGCCAAACTGATTACCGAAATGTCCGGCGGACGTTTGACAGTCAAGGTTTACGGCGCCAAGGAGCTGGTGCCGGCCTTTGAAGTGTTCGATGCTGTCTCCAGCGGCACCGCAGAGATGGGGCATGGCGCCGCCTATTACTGGAAGGGTAAAAATGCAGCATTCCAGTTTTTCTCCACCGTCCCTTTTGGTCTCACTGCCAATGAGATGAATGGCTGGCTCTACTATGGCGGCGGCATGGAGTTGTGGCGGGAAGCCTATGCGCCATTCAATGTTCTGCCTGCTGCTGCAGGCAACACCAGCGTACAGATGGGCGGCTGGTTCAACAAGGAGATCAACAGCATCGCCGATCTCAAGGGGCTCAAAATGCGTATCCCCGGACTCGGCGGCGAGGTGCTGAGACGCCTCGGCGGAACTCCTGTCAACCTTCCCGGCGGGGAACTCTTTACCGCCTTGTCATCAGGAACTATCGATGCCACTGAATGGGTCGGACCATACAACGATCTGGCATTCGGCTTCTACAAGGCTGCCAAATACTACTACTATCCAGGCTTCCATGAGCCTGGCACGACTCTCGAGGCAATTATCAACCAGGAGGCTTTTGAGAAGCTGCCGGCTGACCTCCAGGCGATCGTGACGAATGCCTGCAAGGTGGTGAATATGGATATGGTGGCGGAATATGCAGCACGCAATCCCGGCGCATTGCAGACATTGCTGAACAAGCACAAGGTTGAACTGCGCAGCTATCCGGAGGATGTGCTGCAGCAACTGCGTACAGCCTCTCAAGAGGTCGTAGCAGAGCTGGCGAAAAAAGATGACTTCAGCGCCAAAGTCTATGCCTCGTATCAGAAGTTTCTCAGTGATTCCATCACCTTTAGTGCAGTATCGGATCAGGCCTACCTGAATGCGCGCGCTGAAACATAGCATTGGCAATATCATGCCGTCCGGGCGGCTGACAGCGTTGGGAAAATATGCTTCATCACAGACTTGAAAAGGAATCAGCCGCCTGGGTTGAATCCGGCTGGATCACCGCAGAAGCGCGGCAGAAGATTCTTGCCGGCTATCAGCATGACACGCCTTCGCTGCTGATTCGTTTGATCTCGGTTATTGGCGTATTACTGCTCGGGGTTGGTCTGATCAGCTTTATTGCCGCCAACTGGGAAGCCATGCCCAAACTCGCCCGACTGGGCATACTGCTGATATTTTTGTGGGGAAGTTACCTCGCCGCAGGCTGGAGTCTGGGAAAAGGCAATCTGCCGGGAACAGGAGAGGCGCTGCTGTTGCTGGGGGTGATTGCCTTTGGCGCCAACATCATGCTGATCGCGCAAATCTACCACATCAGCGCCCACTTCCCTGATGGCGTATTACTGTGGGCAGCAGGCGGCATCCTCACTGCATGGCTGCTGCATTCGCAGTCATCAATGGTTATCGCCGTGGTGTTATCGTTGATCTGGAGCGGCACAGAGATGCTCGCATTTGATCTCCCGCACTGGCAGTGGCTGCTGGCATTTACTCTGATGCTGACCTTGTGTGTCCGCAGAGAGTGGTTCGCCGCCTTCACCCTACTGGTGATCGCCTTCTATCTGTGGATGTGGATGTTTCTGACCGTCTACATGCCATTAACAGGGAACGACTCTTCACCTGTGTGGCTCGGTCTGCTTGTGGCCATCGTGCTGATAATGACAGGCAGGGTGTTGAGCAACAGGGTAGCAGAGCGCCGCTATGGCGACATTCTCACATCCTGGTCCCTGATCGCAGCCATGCTGAGCGGCTGGCTGCTCACTTTCCCGGTAATTCTCAAAGCTGTGGCGACCAATAGCGGCATAGAGTGGCTTACAGCTGTCATGCTGCTAGTGATCAGCATAATCACTGCTGTTGATCTCAAACAGCTTGGAGCACAGCAGCGCTCATCACCGCATACAAAATTCGGCTTACTCTTCGCAGCTGGTTTTGCATTGATGACCATCGCCTTCCTGGTTAGTGGAAAACTCAACCCTATTGTCTTTAACCTGCTCTATTTCCTTGCCCTGGTATGGCTGATTATCGGCGCCGCCACAGAGCGGCATGCCTCCCGGCTGAACCTCGGGTTTTTCACTTTTGCCATGTGGCTGACTGCGCGCTACTTCGATACTTTCTGGGATCTGCTGGACCGCTCCCTCTTTTTTCTCATTGGCGGCGCGCTGTTTATTGCTATCTCCATCGTACTGGAACGCAAACGGCGCTCGTTACTGGCAGGGATGTCACATCAGGAGCAGGCGCAATGAACAAACGCCTGCTGATACTGCTGCTGATTCTCACACTGTCGCTGGCCTTGATGGTTGGCAACAAACTATGGACTCTGAAAACAGGGGAGATCATCGAACTCAGGGCCGAACCGGTAGACCCCCGCTCCCTGTTCCGTGGCGACTATGTCATCATCACCACAGCCATTCATCGTATCCATCAAGAGGATGTCGGAGGCGACAGGGAGTTCCACAAAAACGACACGATTTTCACGCTCATCGGAGAGCAGCCTGATAACAGCTGGAAAGTGCTCTCCATTCACCATCACAATCCCCGCAAACAGCAGCCACCGGATAAACAGCAGATAGTGATCAGGGGTACTGTTACGCGGATATCGGGTTCCACCTATCACATCAGCTATGGGATCGAAAATTACTTTATCCCTGAAAACAGCGGCAAAGAGATCGAACAGGCCATCGGCAAGCATACTCTCTCTGTGCGTATCGCCGTGGACAGCAGAGGCAATGCTGCCATCCATTCACTGCTGCTGGACGGCAACACGCTCTCTGAGGAGGGACTCTTTTGAAACTCCACCAATATTGGTATTTTTTTCGTGTTAATTCATTCACTTAGAAAATACATTAGTAACTTCTCAATCACCCCGTGTGAATGCAATGGGTGCGATACAAAGATCAATGACTCACCAGTTGCATAAGAGCCTCTCTCATTTGCAAATAGGCAATCAGAAACTCGAACATCATTCTCCACATGATTTCCATACATATAAAAAACAAAATGAATAGCGCATACAATAGTATTCTATCTCTTGTTCTGGTGATGTTTTTGAATGTTGATTTACCTGATTCGTAAATATCAGATGCAATCGTGTATTTTCGTATAATCCATGATGCTAAAAACCACGATCCAACAGGAACAACAATTGCTCCAATATAGTAAGAGATAATCAGAACATAGGGACTGATAAAAATCTTGAAATTTAGAAAATCCATGAAACCTTGCATACGGGATTATATCTTGTTGAAATCAATTATTCAGCATAGTGCCTATGTTTGGGGAAGGGGTATTGCTGATGGATAGAGAACGGAATAGAGGTATTTGCTAATTCCGTTGATTCGCAAGCACTCGCATCTAAAAAAATGATCGAACAGTTTATCGTCATGTTCAGGACGCACAACATTGGAGTTAACCCGTATCGGGGGCTAATCGGCAAATGCCAGAGTCCAAAGATCAAAAGGGGTTCACATGAAACTAACAACCCCCTAAAGAGGAAATAACTTCTGCATTCACTACCAGTGTTATTCTGTACACCGCTGGCTGGTACACTTCACATTATGAATTGATAATTATTTTCATGTGAAGAATTCCATCATAGCATCTGACTATCGCAAATACCAGAGAGGTTTCAGGGATTCTCGCAACCATTGAAACTGGATTTGGGTAAACTCTCTCCAAACGCTAACATATCGAAAATCCTTTGGAGACCGAAATGAGCAACGATACAAAAATAGTGGCTGATTGACACGCTTAAATCCTGTATCCACCCATATCCACGGCTTGTATCGCGTTCTGATCTCAAAGGCATCGTCAGAAATCATTTTAATCTCCCTCGATGCCATTTCAGTGTCCAGACCAAGCACCTCACACAAATTTTTCAGGAATTCTTCATCGCTGTATTTCAGATCGAAAAGACCAGCATCAAGCCCTAAATCCGGATCATCAATGACGTTCTGGATGCGATGAGAGGCTTTATCAGCGTGTTTTTTGCTATACCCCATCAGCAGTGCAATATTGGTTAATGGGGTGTTGGCAGCTTTCAGTTGGAGTTCATGCTGTAGATTCATGATCTGCCTCCATTACTGAATATTTTTACTCCGACAATGGCAGAACCTGGTTCTACAAAGTGAATCAATTGCGCATTGACTTGGACTTCAACTGTATCAATGTGCCACTGATCAAAAGCGATTAGACCAATGGTGATGTTCTGATTGGTGAGGTCATGACGAATATGAAGTGTGCCTGATGATAGGACTATTTCAGGGAAAGTTGGTAAGAATGACATTGATTTTCCTCTGTTCCAAAATGAAAGTGCGGGGAAACACCATTCGGAGCAAAGGAAGGTAGTTCCGCTTTAGCAAGTATTTGATGAATCGCCCTGCAATCTGTTTATCAAATCGGCGATATATGCAGTTTACAGCATTTCCCACCTAATGGTGATGCCTTGTAATCTGTCTGCTCATAGAAATTTTATCCTCCTCTGATCGTTTCCAAACTGCTATGGCAATGTCCAGTGAATCAACTGCCTCCATTATGTGATCCCTGAATGCTTCCAATTCATTCACTTTGTCAGTCCAGAAAATAGAGTTTTCGATCACATCAAACACCAAACTTTTCATCTCATCGGCATATTGACGGTCATTTTCACGACTCCCATCGGGATCATGTTTTTCATCAAGCATTTCCAACCGATGCGGGATTGTGCCTCTGATTTCCTCGATTGCGTGTTGATACCTATATAGTTCTGTAGTACCCATTATTCTTCTCCCTGGATGAATAAACACCCTTTAATAATTGGAGTGCAAAATATCCACAGTAGTTCAATCAGAATTTCAGTTGTCCAGCATGGGCGCACCCATCGTTCAAAATGTTTACATTTAGATAATGCTTGATAGCACACGATGCCCCTCTAACCAGGCGTCTGTGCTGAATACACACTAAAGCAGACCGCAAACAAATTTTAGAACCCCTTTTTTGAGGGTTTTTTTTAGCATCGGACACCTTCGTTCAGACTATTCACGCAATACTGACGCAGAGTCTTTTTTTCAGCACGGCATTCAATAGCTGTTAAATTTACTAATCGTCACCAATTCTAATCAAGTTTCCACAGGCGCAAACGGATGCAGGGTGCTGAAAACCTGTATAGCCACTGACGGACAGCGGTTCGATTCCGCATTCAGGAAATGAATTCAACTGGATAAGGGATGTATTTCGGGAGCATTCAACAGACTTAACCAACTTGAAATCAGCATCAGAGAAAATTGCTCAAATTACCTATTGAGGTGCGATACAAAGGTGCGATACAATAGATTTCCAGTTAAATATAACTCGTTGATTCAATAGGTTATGAATCATTGGGGGAGTCCTTTTGAATCTCACCCTGCCGCCGCTATCGCTCTATATCCATATCCCCTGGTGCGTGAAAAAATGCCCCTATTGCGACTTCAACTCCCATGCACTCTCTGCCGATATCGACGCCAGGAGCAATGAAGCCGCATATATCGAAGCGCTTTTAAAAGACCTCTCGACAGAGACCGCCCTGATCAGCCATCGAAAACTGGAAAGCATCTTTATCGGCGGCGGCACCCCCAGCCTCTTCAGCGCCACAGCCATCACCCGACTGCTCGACGGGGTGCGTTCGCTAACAGAACTGAAACCTCAGGCAGAGATCACACTGGAGGCGAACCCCGGCGCCGCGGATGCCGCATTTTTTGCCGGCTACCGGCAGGCAGGCGTCAATCGCCTCTCCATCGGCGTGCAGAGCTTCAATGATGAACATCTTCGCAGCATCGGACGTATTCACAGCGCACAACAGGCGCTGGACGCATTTATGCTGGCCTCGAAGGCTGGATTTCACAACATTAACCTCGATTTGATGTATGGTCTGCCCGGACAATCCCTCTCCCAGGCGATGGATGATCTGAAACAGGCCATTGCCCTGAAACCACAGCATCTCTCCTGGTATCAACTCACCATTGAGCCCAACACGCTCTTCAGCAGCCAACCGCCCGACAGTTTGCCTTCTCATGAAAAACTGGCGGAGTTCTCCGACGCCGGAATAGAGTTGCTGGAAGAGCATGGCTTCAAACAGTATGAGGTTTCGGCTTTCGCCACTGAGGAGCATCAGTGCAGGCATAATTTGAACTACTGGCAATTTGGCGACTATATCGGCATAGGCGCCGGCGCACATGGCAAGTTAACGTCACTGGACGGGCATATCAGGCGCCGCCGCAAGCAGCGCTCTCCTGCCGCCTATGTCGAATCGATCCATTGCGGAGATGCTTCCTGCAGTGAAAACCAGTTGCAGGATGAGGATCTGCTGCTGGAATTTATGATGAATGTACTGCGCCTCAATCACGGCGTACCCGCAGCCGCTTTAGAGCAACGCACCGGACTCTCCCTGCAAGCCATTCAACCCCGCTTGCTGCATGCCAGACGGGCGGGATTGCTGGAACAGGAGCCGGAGATTCTCAGAGCGACAGAGATGGGACGTAGATTTTTAAATAATCTGTTGGTGATGTTCAGCTGAGCAGCATGACAAACATCATTTTGTTTAACTACAGATGAACACGGATGCACACAGATATTGTTTTTCATCCCTGCAGGCAAAAGCACCGGGGTATCCTGAGACATTGTGTCCCGGGATCGCTGCTTCGTCGAAATGACGGGCTGAAAACCAAATGAGCTTTATTCATCTGTGTTTATCTGTGTGCATCTGTGGTTAACAATTCACAAATGACTCGTCCATCGTCTCAATTTAGATGAGGCAGAAATTAAAGTACCAGGATGTGCGGAATTTTTGTTTGTGGTTTTTGTTGCCACGTCGGGCGCATAGTGAACTATGTAACCAAAGTGGCGGCGAAAAGCACGGACAAAAAGGCAAGCGAGATTGGTATTTTAATAAATGCCTCA
>JAIVTC010000136.1:0-8257 GCA_048629055.1 Candidatus Bathyarchaeota archaeon | reverse complement strand
GTAGCGGTAACCGCTATGGTAAATATGGTGATTGTAGGTGACATTAGGATCATCGAATTCCGCCTCGGTATTCGCATACTCCAGGTAGAGACGATAGGAGCCCTTGAGTTTGTCATAGTACCCCCAGGCCTCGATGCCGGCCATGCCGATAAGCCTTGAAGGTAAATAGTTTTCCTCATCTTCACCAATCAACTGGGCGTAGATGGCAAAGGGAGCATTCTGCATAAATGGAGATCGCCACCTGAAGTCAACGCCGCCAAGCTGATTGCCAGGTTTGTTGAGAGTGTCCCCCTGCAGGCCAAAGAGGATGTCGATAAAGTCACTGAATGAGCCGGGCTCACCTTCGCCTGCCCACTGTGCTGTTCGCGAGAGGCCGAATTCGACGCTATCCCAGGGCTTGAATGTAAAGCGCATACCAAACATTTGGGTATCCGGGATGTATCTGTCGCTTTCAAGCTGGCCATTAAACATGCTGAATTTCCACGGGCCAAGCCAGGAGAGCCATGGTGAGTCGAAGGGCCTCGAGCTTCGACGATCCACGCTAATCGTTGGAAATCCCCTGGCGTTGTTTGAGAGGATCAACGAGCCGTCCCATCCTGGACCCCACCAGCGGGTTTGCGCTCCGGCTGTGATGACCCAGTTGCCCAGCGGAACAGAGAGATAGGATTCGTCGAAGCGGAACTCATCGGTTTTTCCCATCCATCTGGGATCGGTCTCGCGCAACTCATATCTATCGTCATCGGAGTAGACGCCCCACAGTTTCAGTCGTCCGGTTGCATACTTGCCCGTGTATGTCGCATCGGCATAGCCAGTGACTTTATCGCGCGGTGCGTCGTCGAAGCCCCTCACCAGGTAGGTTTCCGTTGTTCCCGAGATATTGACTTTTATAGGAGAGAGGCCGATCTCCAGGCCTGTTTTGAGTAGTTCCCTGGTATCGAGGTAGAGCGCGCTCAAATGTGGAGAGAGGCGATTGGGATCGATTGCGTGGGTCGGCATGCTGGTGTAGACATCGACCGTATTCAAGGGCCAGGTTGTCAGTGGCGCCTTGATCAGATTGTTATCGCCCAGGAACTGCATGCGGTGGCGCATGCGGGCATCGCCGGTGTCAATCCAGGATCCGGAATCCCAGTAATCAGCCTCGGCAACCGTCGTGACAGAGACGAGAAGGATGATCAGGGTTAATGTGATTTTCCTGGACATTATTATTGCTCATAACTAATTAAAAAAAGATTAACGTAAAATTATAATCAGATGTGTCGACTTATTCAACGTATCAGAGAAATCGATTGCGGGTGGGGAATACGGCAGCTTTATTGAGCTTCACAAAAACGGTCATTGATAAGCTTTTCCAGGGCATTGAGTGCTGTGCTGGCGTCATCTCCCTGCGCCTGAAGCGTAATCACACTTCCCATGCCTGCGGCAAGCATCATGACGCCCATGATGCTTTTTCCATTGACGCGCTGGCCCTCTTTCTTGATATGGATTTCACTTTGATAGCTGCTGGCGGTTGCCACAAGCTTGGCGGCAGCGCGGGCATGCAGGCCAAGCTTATTGATGATGGTGACTTGTTTTTCAATCATGGCGTATTTCTGACTCGATGATGCTTTTTTTCCCACCGGCGACAGCGGCGTCGGCTACAGCGTGGTGGGATTGCCCGCAGTAATTGACGGCACGCAGCAGCATCGGCAGGTTGAGGCCATAGACGAGGCTGCTGTTGAAAGCGATTGAGTGCAGTTGTTCGGCGATGTTTCCCGGTGTTGAACCCTTGCAATCGCTGAGAATGACGACTCCCTCGTGCTGATCCAGCTGTTTGAGCAACAGCAGGCCTTCATCGACAATCATCTCCTGCTCTGCAGTGGGGGAAATATCCAGAACTTTAAGATATTCCGGTGATGTCCCGAGAATGTGCGCAACCACCTGCAGAAATGCACTGCCCAGCGGTGCGTGTGTTACTACAAGAATGCCGCTGTTGCTCATGGGTCACTCCTCCAGATCACGATGCTGGATCACCGGATCATAACCCAGTTGTTTTAACTGTCTGCCGATCACTTCAACAAGATAGACCGAGCGGTGCTGGCCACCTGTACAGCCGATTGCAATCGTCAAATAGGCGCGCCCCTCTTCCTGAAAGCTCGGTATCCACGACTGCAGCAGATCGGTGATTTTGTGCTGCAACTCCCTGGCGCGGTTGTTTGAGGAGAGAAAGCGATGTACTGCAGGGTCCTTGCCTGTCAGTCTGCGCAGTTCGGTATTCCAGTAGGGGTTTGGCAGGAAGCGGGCGTCAAATACAAGTGCGGCATCCTGCGGAAGACCATACTTAAAACCAAATGATTGCAGATGGATCTGCATCTCGGTGGAGTCATCGGCAATTTTCAGGCGAATCATGCGTCTGAGTTCATGCAGATTCAGACGGGTTGTATCAAGCAGGATGTCCGCAGCTTCACGCACAGGCTGCAGTCTGGTGTGCTCCTCGACGATCGCTTCACTGAGTGAGTGATGGCTTTTAGTCAGAGGGTGGCGGCGGCGTGTTTCACTGAAGCGTTGCAACAGCACACGCTGATCTGCTTCCAGAAAGAGGATTGTGCACGCTATCCCGTTTGCACGCAGCTCTTCAATCTTTTCCGGAAGCGTGCGCAGATTTTCAGAAGTGGTGCGGGCATCGATTCCGATCGCGACATCCTCCTGATAGATGTCGCTGTTCTCCAGTAGTTCCGCGACCACTGTTTGCAACATCGGTATTGGCAGATTGTCGATGCAGTAGATGCCGGCATCTTCAAGTGCATGCAATGCGACGGTTTTTCCAGAACCTGAAAGTCCGGATACGATGATGAGTTTCATCTCAAAGCCCGAGTCATAAAGAGAGCCATCTGGTTACGGCATCCTGCGCAGATTATTTGTAGTATCTGCGAAAGTATATGCCAAGCGCCAGGCAACAACAATTTGATTGGTCATAATGGATCAATGCGTGTAGATGCTGACTTTGCTGCGCCTGATGAGGTGATGCAGGTAAACCAGGGAGAGCAGCAGCAGCGCAGCTCCGCCAGTGTGCGCAATTGTGACCGGAAGGGGGAGCAGTAACAGAATATTGGCGATCCCCAGCTGCATCTGCAGAATCAGGATAAAAGCGAGCCATAGTGCGGCAGTTCGATAGACGGCTGCCTTTTTTCGTATTGCCATCAAAGAGAGAAACAGAATATAAACAGAGGTGAACACGGCGCCATACCTGTGCAGCAGGTGTACGCTGATACTCTGCCGGCCGTTCAGCACTCCACCCTGATAGCTGCCGCTCTCCTGGCTGAGTAGTTGATAAATCCCCGAAAAATCAAATGCAGGCAGCCACTGCTGCTGACAGGTCGGCAGATCCGGGCATGCCAGGGAGGCATAGTTGCTGCTGGTAAATCCCCCCAGTACTATTTGCACACAAACCAGGATAAAAGCGATGATGGTCCAGGGGCGGAGATTGATCTCGGGAAGACGTTCGCTATAGATAGCGCCCTCTGTTGTTGCATTGAGATAAACCGACCATAGCAGTGCAAGGGTCAGCATGGCGGTCAGTAGATGGAGGGTGACAATGCCCGGATGAAGCTGTGTGCTGATCGTTAGATAGCCCAGCCACCCCTGGAGCAGCGTCAGCAGTAGAACCAGTCGTAGTTGTGAGGAGTATCTGGGGCCGTCTTTCATGCGCTCTACAATGATGACAAGCGACACGACGAGCAGGCCGAATATGACTGCCAGGTAGCGGTGAATCATCGCCCCCCACGCCAGTGCTGCATCATAGGGAGGGGCGCTGTCGGCAGTCGCGGCGGTATGCGGTGGGAATAGCTGGCCATGGCAGCCGGGAAAGTCCGGGCAGGCAAGGCCGGCGTCGCTGAGGCGCAGATATGATCCCATGAGAATTAGGATAAATGCCAGCAGGGAGGCGCTGAAGAGCAGACGTGTAAACCAGATTTGGAGCATGTTTATCCTGATGTTCAAGCAGATCTGTTGCAGTATGATAAACGAGGCGGTGGATCTTTGCAGAAATAGAGAATTATTGTAGGCACTTTGGCAACGAACAATTCAGTCCTCACTCCTCAGTCCTCTGTCATCCGAACCCATCACTCTCTCCCATGCCTCAATAACAAAGTTGCGCTCCGCACTTAATTCATGCGTAGAAATGAGCCCCGCTTTCTCCTGAAGTGAGAGGCGGTGATGCGCCGCACGCAGCAGCCGGTAGGCAGTGGTCAGTCGTTCCTTCCAATCGGCTTCGATCAATCCCTCCTCTTGCAGGGATTGCAGCAAGCGAATATTGTCGCTGAACTTGCACAGGGCAGGATGACTGTTTGCTTCGCGCAGTATCAGATACTGCACCATGAATTCGATGTCGGTGATGCCGCCTTTACCCTGTTTCAGGTCAAAAAACTCGTTGCTGCTGTTGTCGAGCGCATCGCGCATCTTTGATCGCATTTTGACCACTTCACTGCGCAGGATCGCATCATCACGCCGCTTGCAGATCGCCTGCCGGCGGATTGCATTAAATGTGGAGATCACCGATTGGTCGCCGCTCACTGCACGGCTGCGCACCAGCGCCTGCTGCTCCCATACCCAGGCCTGCTTGCTCTGGTAAGCTTCGAAGGCTTTCAGGCTGCTAACCAGCAATCCTGAAGCGCCGTTGGGACGCAGGCGCATATCAATTTCATAGGCTTGTCCAGAGGGAGTGAGGGTGGTCAGGAGATGGATCAGACGCTGCGCCATGCGCGCATAAAAGTTCTCGGCAGCAACAGGCCTCTCGCCATCAGTCATGCTGTTGAGTGCTGCATTGTGCAAAAACAGCAGATCCAGGTCCGAGCCATAACCAAGCTCGATGCCGCCAAGCTTGCCGTAGCCGATAATGGCGAATCCCATGGCGTCAGCTGTTGTTCCCTGCGGAGCACCATGACGCGCACTGAGATCCCGCCAGGCGATCTTCAGTGCTGCATCGAGTGCTGCTTCGGCTATCTCGGAGAGATAATCGCTGACCACCATCAGTGGAATAATGTTGGAGATATCTGCTGCAGCAACGCGCAGACGATTGGTGGCGACGAAGTGGCGCAGCATCTCCATCTCCTGCTCCAGGTCACCAGCAACTCTTTGCAGCATGATGTTGAGTTCATCGGTGAGTGCGGTGCGGTTCAGTGGCTGATAGAGGAGGCGGTGATCGATGAGTTGATCAAGCAGCAGCGGCTGGCGTACGATCCACTGCATGAACCATGGACTGGCGCTGAGCAGGCTGATCAATTGCTCCAGCGCATCCTGGTTTTCACTCAGCAATTCAAGATAGGTGGTGCGACGGGCGATAGCCACGATCACCGCACTGAGTCGCTCCAGCGTCTCTTCGGGATTGTCACGCTTCGCTGTCAATGCCAGCAGACGCGGCATCAGGGTATCGAGTAAGTGACTGCCCCGTTCTCCGGCTCTCTGCAGCGCGTGATTCCGCTGCAGTTCCTGTATCAGTTTTACGGCTGTTTCGCTATTTTTGAAGCCGGCTTCAACAAGTTGCTGCTGTTGTTGTTCCGGGTTGCTCCATACCGCTTCCAGCGGAGAGAGTGGTTGCTCCGTAGTATTGAAGAGTTGCTCGAAGTGGTGCTGTACACGGGTGCGATGGCGCGTCAGTTCACTCGAGAAGCTCTCTGCTGTTGCAAAGCCCATGGTGAGCGCAATGCGTGCAAATCCCTCTTCATCTTCCGGCAGCTGATGGCTCTGCTCATCGCGCCACGCCTGGATGCGGTTTTCGACAAGGCGCAGAAAACGGTAGGCAGCGATGAGTTCGCTGACTGTCGTTTGCGGAAGAATGCTTTTGTCAGCCAGTATCCCCAGCACCTCCTGGATCGGTGTAATCTGCAGTTCACTCTCCCGTCCGCCGCGGATCAACTGAAATGCCTGCCCAAGAAATTCAATCTCCCGAATGCCGCCGGGGCCAAGCTTGATGTTATTGCGCATCCCTTTGCGCCGCATGTCGTCGTTGATGAGTTGCTTGAGTTTGCGCAGCGAATCGATAGCGCCGTAATCGAGATAGCGCCGATAGACAAAGGGTCGCAGCATCTTCAATAGTGAAGCTCCAGCCTGCATGTCACCGGCCACGATGCGGGCCTTGATCATGGCGTAGCGTTCCCACTCCCTGGCCTGAGACTGGTAGTAGTTCTCCATGAAATCGAAGTTGGGCGCCAGTGGCCCTGATTGGCCAAAGGGGCGCAGACGTGTGTCAACCCGGAATACAAAGCCGTCAACAGTGCGCGAGTTGAGCGCTTTGGTCAGTTTTTGGCACAGGCGTGTGAAAAACTCCTCGTTTGAGAGGGTGCGTCTGCCGTCTGTCTCTCCAGCAGAGGGGTAGCAGTAGATCAGGTCGATGTCAGATGAGAGGTTGAGTTCACGTGCCCCGAGTTTTCCCATGCCGATGACGACGAGCTGTTGTGCCTTGCCGTCAGCATCACGCGGAGTTCCAAAGCTCTGCAGCTGCTGCTGATGGAGATATTGCAGCGCGTGCTGTATCGATGCGTCGGCCAGGGCGCTCAGGGATTCAAGGGTTTCATCCAGATCGGCGCTTTGTGTCAGATCGCGCCAGATGATGCGCACCATCTGCTGCTGGCGAAACAGGCGCAGTTGATGCAGCAGTTGCTCTTCGCTGCCAACGTCTGCGAGTTGCTCCCCGAGCAGTGCAGTGAACTCGCCGGGCAGAGGCTGCTGCAGTGCTTCGCCTGCAAGCAGGGGGAGCATGCGGCCGGGATCTGCCTCGAAGTAGTGAAGCACATACTCGCTTGCGCTCAGTACAATCCCGGCCTGTCGGGGAAAATCCGCATTGAGCACAAATGATTCGTCAACCTTTTGTGACCACTGTTGCAGCAGATTGTTAATGCGTTGTGTCGTTGACATGAATAATGGCCGGATGAAAATCTCTGGATACCATTTTACAGATGTCAATCGTGAGCGCCAGATGCGGAAGCTTCGTGCATGGCGGCAAACATGGTGGGATGCGCTTTGCTCCGATGCAAAAAACCCGCTGCCAATAGTTTGGAAGCGGGTTTTTATGGATTTGTAACAATTTCAGGCCAGAGCCTGATAATGATTACATGGCGCGAATTTGTGTGTTCAGGCGTGATTTGTGACGCGCTGCTTTATTGGCATGGATCAATCCCTTGCCTGCAGAACGATCAATCACCGGAACGGCGGCCTTGTATGCAGCCTGTGCCGCTTCCTTGTCGCCAGCGTCGATGGCGTTGACAACCTTTTTCAGGTGGGTGCGCATCATACTGCGTTGTGATGCATTGCGGCCATGGGCCTTCTCCGCCTGTCGAACACGCTTGCGGGCTTGTGCTGAATTAGCCACTATTATCTCCTGAGATCTTCTGGATGCCGATTAAGGGCGAATAAAGAGGCGGGATTGTGCGCTTTTTACGACTGCTTGTCAATGCCGGGATTGCAGTAATTTTGTATCTTCTCAATAATACCGTGCGTGATCGCGGTCAGAAGACCGCTCCTGCAGTTCTATGTTGTAGCAGATGTAGGAGTGGTCTTCTGACCACGAGAAAAAAGACAAGCGAGTTTGGTATTTTAATAAATGCCTCATCCCTTAAGTCATGATAAAGTGTAGCGAAATGTCCCCTATCCTGTTAATTTACAGTATATAATACGATGGTTTTTCTCTGCTGATGGCTGTCAACGGCTCCTGGTCATCGTCATCGAGGTGAATGATATTGTCGGAATTTATTTGGCAAGTGCGTGTCTATTACGAAGATACGGATGCTGGAGGGGTAGTCTATTACGCCAATTATCTGGCCTATATGGAGCGGGCGCGCAGTGAATGGCTGCGCACTCTGGGTTTCGATAATCAGACGCTTGCAGATCAGCAGGGCGTTGTTTTTGCCGTGCGGCGCGCCTCTATCGACTATCTCCGGCCGGCGCGACTGGATGAACTGCTGGATGTTTCACTGACACTGAAGAAAAGGGGCAGGGCGTCGCTGCTATTTGAACAGCAGGTGCGTCGTGGCGATGTGCTGTTGTGCCAGGGTGAAATATTGTTGGCCTGCGTTGACGTTAACAGTTTTAAAGCCACAGCAATACCACAAAAAATTATTAGTAAAACGAGGTTCTTGCAAAACTCGTAAATAGTGAGTTTTGTCATCTCGAACGGATGTGAGAGATCTTGTTTATCAATAATTTAAGGTTTCTTCTTTCAGTCGAAATGACAGCTTCTGAGAGTTTTTCAAGATGCTTGAACGCAATGATTTTAACCAATGATGAG
>JAIVTC010000135.1:0-3243 GCA_048629055.1 Candidatus Bathyarchaeota archaeon | reverse complement strand
GCCGTCGAAAGATGGTACATACAGCCTCTACTGCGCCGTGATCGTCAAGACCGTGGATGAAAAAACCCGCGGCAAGGTCGGCATCAACGAGCTGTTGAGAGATATTTGACAACCGTGATTACTCTCTACGGCATTCCCAACTGCGACACCATGAAAAAAGCCCGCCGCTGGCTGCAGGATCATGATATCGAGTACCAGTTTCACGCTTACAAAAAGTCAGGCATCGATGCGCAAAAACTCAACGCGTGGATCGATGTTGTGGGCTGGGAAGTGCTGCTCAACAGGCGCGGCATGATGTGGCGTAAAACACCGCAGGAGATACGCGACGCCATCGATCAGCAGAGCGCCATTCGACTGATGCTGGAGACACCCTCCATCATCAAACGGCCGGTGCTGGAAATGGACTCCGGCATCACTGTCGGCTTCTCAGATGATCGTTATCAGCAGTTATTTACATCCTAGCGAGACCAAGTCTCAGACTGACAAGGTATGAAAAAAACATTTTCTCTCGCCAAGACGCCAAGACCGCAAAGGTTTTTCTTGGCGAGCTTTGCGCCTTTGCGAGAGTCATTATTGAAATCTGACTCATTTGTAAAAATGTAGTCCACTCAGGGATTACTAGTGCAATCCATTATATCTTCAACCCTTGAACTTGCGATCGAACTGATCAGCCGCCCATCTGTCACCCCGAACGATGCCGGCTGCCAGCAGCTCATGATCGAACGCCTGCAGGCGATTGGTTTCAACGTCGAACCCATGCGTTTTGGCGAGGTCGACAACTTCTGGGCCAGACGCGGCAATGAAGAACCGCTGTTTGCCTTTGCAGGCCATACAGATGTCGTCCCCAGCGGAGATCCTGACACCTGGAAATCACCCCCTTTTGAGCCGCAGATCATTGACGGTATGCTCTATGGCCGCGGTGCGGCAGACATGAAAGGGAGTCTCGCCGCCATGGTGACAGCATGCGAGGCCTTTGTCGCGGCTCACCCTGATCACAAGGGCTCTATCGCCTTCCTCATCACCAGCGATGAAGAGGGACCGGCAACAGAAGGGACCGTCAAGGTCATCGAAACACTCGAGTCCCGTGGCGAGAAGATCAAGTGGTGCCTGGTGGGCGAGCCATCCTCGACAACCAGCCTTGGCGATGTCATCAAAAACGGACGGCGCGGATCACACAATGCCAGGTTGGTGATTCACGGCAAGCAGGGGCATGTCGCCTACCCGCACTTGGCCAGCAACCCGATTCACCTGGCTGCCCCGGCGCTGCTTGAACTGACCACTGTCGAATGGGACCGGGGAAACGACCACTTCCCGCCCACCACCTTTCAAATCTCCAACATCAATGGCGGCACGGGCGCCACCAATGTCATCCCGGGATCCGTCGAACTGCTGATCAATTTCCGCTACTCGACAGAGACCACGCATCAACGCATCGAACAGCGTGTCGCAGAGATCCTGGATGGTCACGGACTCAACTATGAGATCGAGTGGACACTCTCCGGGAAACCATTTTTGACTGAAGCCGGGGAACTGGTCGAGGCGGCGCAAACAGCGGTGCTGGAAATTGCCGGATACGAGAGCAAACTCTCCACCTCCGGCGGCACCTCCGACGGACGCTTTATTGCACCCACCGGCGCCCAGGTGCTGGAACTCGGGCCATTGAATAAAACCATTCACCAGGTCGATGAATGCGTTGCGGTTGAAGACCTCGATCTGTTGAGCAGCATCTATCAGCGCATGCTTGAAGAGTTGCTGACGACTGAATGAAGCCCGGACATGCGGGGCAATGCCCTGCATGCCATATAACAAACCGAACGTAGGATGTGCTGAGGAACGAAGCGCATCGATCGCGTCATTCTCGACAGATGCGCTTCGCAAGCTCAGCACATCCTACATAATCATTGGACTCTGAATGAACTATCTTAAGGCCAGGGCGGCCACCCCATCGGCTTGCCGCCGACAAGATGCAGGTGGATATGGAACACTGTCTGCCCGGCATCCGCATTGCAGTTCATCACCGCCCGGTAGCCCCGATCAGCCAGACCTTCACTGGCGGCGATCTCTTTGGCGGCAATGTACATCTTGCCGATAATCGCTGAGTTCTGTGCATCGATCTCGTTGAGGGTTGCAATATGCCGGCGTGGAATCACCAATACATGCGTTGACGCCTGAGGATTGAGATCCCGAAAAGCGACCACCTCATCGTTTTCGTAGACAAATTCGGTATTGAAATCACCATTCGCGATCTTGCAAAAAAGGCAATCATCTGCCATTTCAGTTCCTCCTCTCTCTTATTCAAATTCCCGGCGGCCGGATATCGCATGCGACAGGGTGCCACCATCCAGATACTCCAGCTCGCCACCCAGCGGTACTCCGTGCGCGATGCGTGTCGTACGCACATTGTTGCGGTTGGCTATTTCACTGATGTAGTGAGCCGTCGCCTCGCCTTCGACCGTCGGATTTGTCGCCAGAATCACCTCAGCGATCTCTCCCTCACCAAGGCGCTGCCGCAACTCATCCATTCCAATCTCGTCTGGCCCCAACCCATCGAGCGGCGACAGGCGGCCGTGCAGCACAAAGTAGAAACCACGATAGTCGGTTAACTGCTCGATCGCCTCAAGCTCTCCGGGGGTCTCAACCACGCACAACAGCGTATTGTCACGACGCTGGCTGCTGCAGATCGAGCAGGTCTGCAGCTCAGTGAGGGTGCGACAACGGCTGCAGCGGCCGATTTTTTGCATCGCCTGGTGCAATAGCTCACCGAGCTGTTTGCCACCGTCACGATCGCGTTCAAGGAGATGAAAAGCCATACGCTGCGCAGACTTCTTCCCGACTCCGGGCAGACAGCAGAGCGCATCGATGAGGTTCTTCAGCAGTCCCTGCGCCATCAGAAAGGCAGCTTGAATCCCGGCGGCAAATTCAATCCTGAAGTCAAACCTGACATACTCTGCTCCGCCATCTCTGCGACACGATGGGCGGCATCATTGAAAGCTGCAGCGACCAGATCTTCCAGCATATCTTTATCATCACCTACCAGGTCGTCATCGATCTCTATGCGCCGAACCTCATGTTTGCCATTCATGGTCACCTTCACCATGCCGCCGCCTGATTCACCGGTCACCTCTTCATTGGCAAGCTGCTGCTGCGCTTTCTGCATATCTTCCTGCATCTTCTGCGCCTGCTTCATCATGTTGCCGAGTCCGCCTTTTATCATACTCTTTACCTTTTACCTTCTTGATTAAT
>JAIVTC010000134.1:0-4198 GCA_048629055.1 Candidatus Bathyarchaeota archaeon | reverse complement strand
TTTCATGGAGAGCTGGAGATAGCAGATCAGCAACCGAATATCGCTTTCCGCACTGCCTATTATGTACTTCCATTGGCTGGTGAACACAGCGTTCCGCTGATCACCACCAACGTCGAGCGGGTTAAATTAACGCTGCAGCGCGTCAATGACAGAAATCTTGTCAGCAAGATCAACTCTCACGGCCTCTCGGGGCTGGTTGAAAAATCCGAACGACGTGAGATCAGCGACACAGATGGTGAGCTGATCTGGGAAAAGAAGCTGCGGGTTTCCGCAACTCCGAACCAGCAAACCATCACCGCCGTCCCCCTGGCTGAGAACTGGCCGAAGCCAAAACCGGGAATCTATCTTCTGACAGCATCGATCCTGAAAGAGGGGGAGGGCGAAGATGCATGGCTGTCGAGAGGAGAGTATTCAACGCAGTGGCTGCTGGTCTCGGACGTGGGGCTGTTTTCGCTGCAGGGCGCAGACGGGCTGCATCTCTTCAGCCGTTCCCTGCAAAGCGGCGGCGTCAAGCCGCAGGTGCGTCTGCAGCTGTTGTCACGCAATAACGAAGTGCTGGCAGAGAGGCTCAGTGATGAAAATGGCTATGCACATTTTACCGCTGCGTTGCTGCAGGGAACAGGATCACTCGAAGCTGCCGCGATCATGGCTTATGCAGGCGACGATGATTTTAATGTGCTGGACCTCCATTCGGTGGCGCATGATTTTTCAGACAGGGGAGTCTCCGGGCGCGAGGCATCGGGAGCGGTCGATATCTTTCTTTACACGGATCGTGGCGTCTACCGTCCCGGAGAACAACTGCATCTGAGTGGCCTGGTGCGTGACAGCAGGGGGAATGCCAGAAGCGGTTTGCCTGTACGTGTCAGAGTCGTGCGTCCGGATCAGACCGAGATGGAGACACGCGCCCTGGTTGCGGATCAGAGCGGTTTCGTCAGCTTTGAACTGGATCTTCCCGCCAACTCCGCAACAGGAAACTGGAAGCTGGAGGCTTTTTCAGGCAGCGACAAGGTTGCTGGAAAGGTACAGTTTCAGGTCGAGGATTTTGCGCCGCCGCGCATCAAGGTCGATGCACAAGCACAGGCGGATCATGCTGTCGCTGACCAGCCGCTGGGGATCGACGTTGCTGCAACATTTCTCCACGGCGCTGCTGTTGGCGGTGCGCTGGTTCAGGGTGAAGCGATCATGCAGATCGCAAAACATCCCTTCCCCGGGTATGAGGCATTTCATTTTGCCGATCCGACAGTGGAGTGGTGGCCGCAGCATATTGAACTTGAGAGTGGTGAAACCGATGCACAGGGCCATGCACAAATGACCCTGAATGCAGATGTTCCGGATCTCTATCTACCGCTGGAACTCGCTGTGCGCATCTCCGTGTTTGAACCCGGTGGTCGCCCGGTGCAGTCGTTGCTGACAATTCCTTTTCTCTATCAGCCCTATGCTGTAGGTATCAGGCCGCACTTCAGCGGTGATGTACTGCAACCGGGAGACAATCCGGAGTTCGAGCTGCTGATGCTGAAAGATGGCATGCCTCTTTACCCGGCCACTGTCGAGTATCGGCTGGTGCGTGAGTTGCACCATGGTCACTGGGTCTATGAAGAGAGCGAGTGGAAATATGAAGAGTCCGTTTCCGATGGTGGCATCGTAACATCGGGGAGGCTGGATGTTTCACCGCAGGGTGTTGCATCGCTGCGCCTCGATGCGCTGACATGGGGAAAATATCGTCTGGAAGCGGTGACAGCTGATGGAAAAGTCCGCTCCGCCTACCAGTTTCCCGTCGGCTGGTATGGAAGTGGTCAACGCAGGGATATTGCCGACAAACTCAGTGTCGCCCTGGAGAGGGAGAAGTATCAGGCCGGAGAGCGTGCGCTGCTGAATATCGAGCCGAAATTTTCCGGTCCGGCAATTGTCATTGTCGCCGGCTCGCAGCTGTATGAACAGCGGCAGGTCGAACTGGTTGCCGGTCAACCGCTGTCGATTCCACTGAATGTCAGCGCTGCGTGGAATCCCGGGGTCTATGTGATGGTGACTGCGTTTCGTGCAGGAGGCAGCGGCCGGGAGCAGGCGCCTGATCGCGCTATCGGACTGGTCTATCTGCAGATCGAATCCAGATTACAGCAGCTGTCAGTGAATATCGAGACTCCGCCGCGGGTGCGTCCGGGCGAGACCATCAGCATTCCGATGCAGATTTCCGGAGCAGGCAGTGAAGCCGCATACATTACCCTGGCCGCGGTTGACGAGGGAGTGCTGCGCCTGAGTGATTTTAAAACACCCGATCCCCAACATTACTATCTGGGGCGCCGGCGCATGGGGCTTGAGGTGAAGGATCTCTATGGACGCCTGATTCGTCCAGAAGGGGCGCCTGGAACCTATGAGGTTGGCGGGGATGGTGGTTTTGATCAGCGTGAAGCCCTCGGGGTGCGTCCGGATGCCGTGGTAGCACTCTATAGCGGCAAGCTGGATGTCGATGCCAACGGCATGGCCGTGGCTGAGATTTCCCTGCCGGATTACCAGGGTGAGCTGCGTCTGATGGCGGTTGCCTGGACCCGGCAGGCAACCGGCAGCAGTGACAAGTTGATGAAGGTGGTTGCACCGGTGCGCGCCGAACTCTATCTGCCGCGTTTTCTGGCAAGCGGGGATCAGGCGCAGGTGCGGCTGCGCATCATCCATAGCGATGAGGCTCAGGCAGGCCGTTATCATCTGCGGGTAAGCGCTGCAGAGGGACTGCAGATGCAACCCCTGGAGATGGATTTCAACCTGAATTTTGACAATCTTTCGCAGCAGGATTCCGGCGTGTTGCTGGATCAGGAAATTGTCATACAGGCAGACAATGCCACTGGTATCGGCAGCATTGATGTCGAAGTCGGGCTGCCGGATGGCGAGACCATGTTGCAACAGTGGCAGCTGGCCGTGCGTGCGCCCGCTCCGATGGTCTATCAACGCCATATCACGCAGCTTCCTGCAGGAGAGCGTTTTGATCCTGTCGCAGTTGCTTTGAAAAATGGCGTCTCTTTCGAGCGGAGTGCAGTTCTCTCTATCCAGTCGCAGCCGCTGCTGGGGGTCGATGCGATGCGCAAGGCGCTCGATGACTACGCCTATCGCTGCGCTGAACAGACCACCAGTCGTGCTTTTGTGCGCATTGTTCCTGATGCGGGCGATCCGCAAGGCGACCCTTCACACAGCGCAGAGAGCAGGGAGATGGTCGATGAGGCGCTGCAGAGATTGCTTGCGCAGCAGTCATACGAGGGCGGTTTTACCCTGTGGCGTGAAGGTTACCCGGAGTTGTGGATCTCGGCCTATGTGATGGATTTTCTGCTGCAGGCGCGTGAAGCCGGACATCGAGTCCCGCAGGAGGCAGTGTCACGCGGTTTGCGCTGGCTCACAGAGCAATTGCGCCGCTGGGATGATGATGCCAAAACCGTTGCCGAAGACGCCTATGCGCTCTATGTGCTGGAGCGGGCCGGCAAGGTGGTCTCTTCCGACCTGCGCTACTACAGTGACAATAAGCTGCAGCAGCTAAAGTCTCCCATGGGAGCGGCATTTCTGGGTGCTGCGCTGTCAAGACGTGGTGATCACCAGCGTGCAGCGAAAGCCTTTGAACACGCCAGGCAGTTGCTGAGGAGACCTGACGATGTTCCCTATGCTCATTTTGGCGGTTATCTGCGTGACCTGGCTGCGGTACTGGCGCTGAGGGCGGAATCGGGTGAACTGGATGCGCAGTGGCTCTCCTTGTACAGCCTGCTTGCAGAGCAAGCAGCACAGCGAAGTTATCTCAGCACCCAGGAGCAGGCGTGGATGATCCGTGCAGCCTCCAGAGTGGATCTTGCGCCTGCAGCGATGCGGCTGCAGATTGGTGAAGCTGCAGCAGAGATCATGGAGGGTTATCAACAACAGGAGAGGCGCTCACAGGATCTTCCGCTGGTGGGCAACCGTGGCGAGAAGCCTGTGTGGGCTCAACTGGCGCTCAGAGGGGCTGTGGCTAAACCCATGGCAACAGCCGGCTATCGGATTTCACGGCGATTTTTTACCCTTGACGGCACGCCTGCTGATCTCTCTGCAGTCACTCACAACGAACGTCTTATCGCGCTGATCGAGGGAGTCGTTCCGAAGTCAGAGGAGAATGCATCTCCGATGGTAGTTGATCTGCTGCCCGCCGGATTGGAACTGGAGAATCCGGCGCTCTCCGGTTTCGATCTCACCT
>JAIVTC010000133.1:0-2168 GCA_048629055.1 Candidatus Bathyarchaeota archaeon | reverse complement strand
ATGGCAGAGATCATAGACCGTCATGCCACACACATACATGCGTACCTTGCCGGGATCAATGGATTTGAACTCTTCTTTTTTTCGCGTGAGGTCGTTGTAGATACGAAGCATGAAAGACTCGATGGGTTTCCTGGAAGATTAATCGGTAACTTCGCAATAAATCCGTGTGAATGCCGTCCGTATTTACAAAATGTATTCAATGTGCGGAATTATTGAGATGTCACATATCAGCTATATAGTGTATTATTTTCGCGATAATTTTTCAGGAGAAGATTCATGAAACAACTTTTATTGTCATTTTTACTGATTTCATTCACCACCTTTGCCGCTGCAGAGTCTCAGCCGGAGAGTGATTCGGCAACGGCTAAGGAAACAGGCAAAGCATCAGAGCCGGTGCAGATCGTGATCTCTACCAGCAAGGGGGATATCAAACTGGAACTCTATGCGGACAAAGCGCCGAAGACTGTCGAAAACTTTCTCAAGTATGTCGATGAAGGATTCTACGAAGGAACGATCTTTCATCGCGTCATCAATGGATTCATGATCCAGGGAGGCGGTTTCGACGCTGATTTCCAGAAGAAAAAGACACATTCGCCTGTTGATAATGAAGCAAAAAATGGTTTAAAAAATCTGCGTGGCACGATTGCCATGGCACGCACCGCCGATCCCCATTCAGCCACAGCACAGTTTTTCATCAACCATAAAAACAACACTGCACTGGACTACCCGAGTCGTGATGGCTGGGGCTATTGCGTCTTCGGCAAAGTGACCGAAGGGATGGATGTGGTTGACGAGATCGCAAAAACACCCACCGGTCCAAATAAGTTCGTCGGTCGGGACGCTCCCAAAGAGAGCATAGAAATCAAAAAAATGAGTGTTGTTAAATAGCTCATGGAAGAAGGCTGTCAGTGCGAGTACAGCGAAGCTTCCGCGTCTGCCGTACATGGACGTACAAATGCCGTGAGCGCAGGATGCGCAGGAACGGCCTGCTCACGCCCCTCACCTACGTCCATGTAGGCGAAGTAAACTGCCAGATTGCTGCAGTCGCCAGGCTCCTTCGCAACGACAAGTGGATTGCCGCAGTCGCTAACGCTCCTTCGCAATGACAGCATCCCGTCATTGCGAGGAGCCATAGGCGACGCGGCAATCTCCCCGGGAAGGCCTCATTCCTCCGCGATGAGAGCTGCCCAATCATTTCCTTAACCGAGAACAGATAGATGATCAAATTTACAACCAACCATGGCAACATCCTCATCGAGCTGAATGAAGAGAAAGCCCCTGTCAGCTGCGAGAATTTCAAGCAGTATGTCACCGATGGCCACTATGACGGCACCATCTTTCATCGCGTTATCAAGGGATTCATGATCCAGGGCGGTGGTTTCATGCCTGACATGATGCAGAAAGCAACCCGCGACAATATCGAGAATGAAGCCAAAAATGGCCTCAGCAACAAGCGCGGAACCCTGGCCATGGCGCGCACCATGGAGCCGCATTCGGCCAGTTCCCAGTTTTTCATCAATCTCAAAGACAACAACTTTCTCGACTATCCCGGGCAGGATGGCTGGGGCTACTGCGTCTTTGGTGAAGTGACCGAAGGGATGGACGTGGTCGACAGCATCGAGCAGGTAACAACCGGCAACACGGGTGGACACGGAGATGTCCCTGAAGAGCCTGTCGTCGTGGAGAAGGCCGAGATTGTTGATGCCTGAGGCTGAAACGCTCTTCATCTCCGACCTGCATCTGTCACCCGAACAGCCGCAAGTGGTGGATGCTTTCATCGATTTCACCCGCCATCGCGCTAAGGGCGCAGAGGCGCTCTATATTCTGGGCGACCTGTTTGATGCATGGATCGGTGACGACAATGATCAATCACCCTACCCTGCTATCCGGGATGCCCTGGCAGCGCTGAGCCGACAGGGAACAACCGTCTATCTTCAACATGGCAACAGGGATTTCCTGCTTGGAGAGACCTTTTGCAACCAGTGCGGCGCACAGCTGATAGGAGAAGAGCATGTGATCGACCTCTATGGTCAGAGAACGCTGCTGATGCATGGCGACACGCTGTGCACAGACGATATCGCCTATCAGCAGGCGCGCCAACAGCTGCGCAATCCGGCTTTTATTGCCGGTTTCCTTGCAAAATCACTCGATGAACGCAGAGTGATCAC
>JAIVTC010000132.1:0-5042 GCA_048629055.1 Candidatus Bathyarchaeota archaeon | reverse complement strand
TTCAGCGACTGTTGAACTTCAGGGTTGATCGCCAGCCGGTTATAGAGCCTGACAATATTCCCCAGTGCGGCGGGGCAGATGTCAGTGCAGTAGCTGTCGCCAAAATAGAACAGCGACCAGTGCCCTTCCAGATCCGCGTTGCTCAGGCCGGTTTCATCCGCTCTCTGCAGGGAGAAGGGAGCGATGGTTTTTGCAGGAGTATGCAGCAGCGCGATGCTCTCATTTGTAACCTTGCTTCGCTGGTACATGTTTCCCAGGTAGTAGCTGCCAACCAGCACACCAAAGGCAGCTGCAAGCAGCAGCATGCGGCCGCCAAAGGTGAAATTCCGCTTCTTCCTCATTAAACCTAAAACCCGAAAACCTACCCGCTCAAAACATTGTATGCAGCATCCAGTGCATCATCGAGAGATGTTTTATAGCCCATGTCATGCAGCACGCTGCCGAGTGCTGTGATACACAGCATGACATTCCTGGTGTTGCTGGCATAACCCATCAGGCCGATGCGCCATATTTTCCCGCCCAGCGGCCCAAGTCCGGCTCCAATCTCAAGATCATAGTCATTCAGCAGACGGGCTCGCACAGCGGCATCATCGATTCCTTCTGGAATCGAGACAGCATTCAGCTGCGGCAGACGCTCATCCTCGGGTACGATAAGGCTCAGTCCCATCGACTCCAGCCCTGCTCTCAGCCCCAGATGGTTATGCTGATGGCGTTGCCATGCATTCTCCAGGCCTTCCTGCTGCAACAGCAGCAGCGATTCATGCAGGGCGTAGAGGGTGTTGACCGGGGCCGTATGGTGATAGGTGCGCTGGCCATCGGAGCCCCAGTAACCCATCACCAGATTCAGATCAAGAAACCAGCTCTGAACCTTCGTTTTGCGATTCTGTATGACTTCAATGGCCCTGTCGCCGAAACTGACCGGCGAGAGCCCGGGAACGCACGAGAGGCACTTCTGGGTGCCGGAGTAGATGGCGTCGATTCCCCATTCATCGACCAGTATCGGCGTACCGCCCAGTGACGTCACGGCGTCGACGATAGTCAGGCAGTCATGTTTGTGAGCCAGTTCGACCAGTGATTTGGCATCGGATTGCGCACCGGTAGAGGTTTCGGCATGCACGAATGCGACAATTTTTGCATCCGCATTGGCCTTCAGCGCATCTTCGACCGCATTGATATCAACGGCGCGTCCCCACTCGGCATCAACCATCACTGCGGTGCCGCCGCAGCGCTCCACATTCTCTTTCATGCGTCCGCCGAAAACGCCGTTTTGACACACGATCACCTTGTCGCCGGGTTCCATGAGGTTGGCAAAGCAGGTCTCCATGCCGGCGGAGCCAGGCGCCGAAACGGGCATGGTGAGTGCGTTCGATGTCTGGAACGCATATTGCAGCATCGACTTGACCTCCTCCATCATGCCGATAAAGGCAGGGTCGAGGTGGCCGATGGTCGGGCGCGACATGGCTTCAAGGATGCGCGGATTGACATCGGAAGGGCCGGGGCCCATCAAGGTGCGTTCAGGAGGATGGAAAGAGGTTGTCATAAGGTCTGCTGCTAATTTGTTGTGAATTCAATCCGCAAGTATATGGGGGGATGACTGTATGTAGCAACAGGGAATTTTTTCGGGTTATTGAATGCGAAAAATTTCATCAGCATCGATTATCTTGCGGAAGTCGCAAGCGGAAAGCTCAAAGCGGCCAGCAAGTAGAGCAAAACCGCAACAGAAACGACCATGGAAAAGCCGCTGTTGATGGCGAGCAGGGTTGCGAGTATGGCGCTGATGACGGAGGCGCAGCCGTTGATTCCCCATGCCCAGGGGATGAGTTGCCGGGCGTGCTGCCCCAGATGGGAGAGAGCCAGGGGAAAAGGCATGCCCATCAAGGTTGCCAGAGGTGCGATCATGATTATCGCAAACAGCATCTTGACGGGAAGCGGCAGTGATAACAGTGCATCAGGCAGATGCTTGAAAAACAGCAGATAGGAGAGACTCAACACCGTAATGCCAGCCACTGCAAGCACTACCCCCAGGCGGATATTCCCCAGCTTCACCAGGCGCTGGCTGAAGAGACTGCCAAGGCCGGCAAAGATCAGAAAGCCTGTCATGACCGTGGCGGCAGAGTAGAGCGGATGGTGCAGCAGCAGTGTCATCTTTTGAATAAAGGCGATTTCGATAAACAGGAAGGCCAGCCCGATGGCGAAAAAATAGATCAGCACGCTGCTGCGCCTGATGGTTTGACGTGCCGGCGCCTCCCTGCGTTTGAGGAACAACAGCGGCAAGATGATCAACAGCAGGCTGGCAAGCAGAGCTTGCAGCAGCGTCGATACGGATATCAGGTAACCTTGCTCGAGCAGCGGCATCCCACCTTTGCCCTGCAGAGAGAGAATCTCCGGCAGGATGCTCCATTTGAAGAAGTGGAAAAAATAGGGGCGGTCATCGGTCGATGGCTGCAGATCGAATTTATAGTCATCCATGAACTGCACTGCATCGTCGCCCAGCAGGGCAACTGCAGATTGATAAAACCAGGGTTGCCGCAGCTGGTTGAAACGGTTGGCTTCATCAGCTTGCATCCCGGGATACCAGGCAACATCAAAGCCAAGTGTTTTGCTAAAGACTTTGACGGCATCGATTTCGCGGCTTGTGAAGGCGCCATTTTTTATCAGCAGGGTGCTGGTCTGCCAGCCTCTGATGAGCACGAGTTGCTGCGCGGGGTGTTCCACGCCTGACTCTTTGAGCGCTTGAATGGCCGTCGCCATCAACTTGAGGGTATCGCGCGGCGGCAGCTTGATCCAGCGGCTGACAGAGAGATATCCGGCGGGTTGCAGATGTTGCAGATAGGTTTTGAAGGCCTCGAGCGTATAGAGATAGCTCTCGTTGAGGGCGTAGAGGCCTGCAGTGGATGCGCCAAAGGCATCCATCAGCGCCACCTGAATCAGATCATAGTGTTGTGAGGAGTCTGTAATAAAACCGCGCGCCTCACCGACATGCACCTCGACATCACTCTGCTGATAGAGATGCCCGGAGAACTCCGCATAATCGCTGCGCAACAGCTCCACGATCTGAGGGTTCAGCTCCACAGCAGTGATCCGGGGAGTCTGGTGATAACGCGCCTGCTGCACATCGGCGCCACCCCCGGCTCCGAGGATCAGCACCTGCTGCAACTTGCGCAGATGATAGGGCAGGGCGGAGGTGATCTGGTCAAGATAAGCAAATGCATCCGGCTTGCCGGCATCACGGGTGATGACACTCATATTGCCGCCATCGGTAAATATGCCCACCTGGGGAGGGGGTTCGTGACTGGCCTTGAGGCTCAGCCCCGGAGCATGGCGAAAAGGGGTTTGCCGGCTCTCCACGATCTGCAGCAGACCCAGCGGAGAGGAACGCTGTGCGACGACCTCTGTGCCCGGAATACGCAGCGTTTGTGACAACTCTTTATAGGGAGAGATCAGCGCTGTGCTGTGAAGCGCAAGCCAGATCATGGCTATTGCAGGCAGGATAGAGATGAGAGCAACGCGCCAGGCGGCGGTTGAATGCAGCGCCATGGCGGCGAGCAGTGTTGCTATAAGGGCGAAAACGCCGATCCATGCCAACACCTCGAATGGCATGAATTCAAACAGGAGTAGAATGATGCACATACCGCCGAGACCTGCGCCAATAAGATCATAGGCGTAGATTTTGCCGATCATATCGTTGTAGTGGCTCAGAGCCAGTGCAATTGCGCTGGCGGCAAACAAAAAGGGAATCGCCAGCAGCAGGTACATCAACAGCAGCCATCCAGGCTGGCGCCAGTCCCACAGCACCTCCTCGGCATTGAACGGCAGTTGTTGGATGATCAGAAATGAGGTGATGGCGGAGATGCCGAAGAGTGCGATGGCGGCGGTGTAGAAAGCAGCAAAGTTGCTGTTCAACTCTCTCTGGAAAATGGTGATGACAGCGCCGCTGGCGCCATAGCCGAGCAATGCCAGGCTGATGACCATATAGGCGAAATGATGCCACTGGATGATCGAGAAGAGCCGCATCAACAGGATCTCATAGCCAAGCGCCGTGAGCGAGAGCAGGGCGATCGAGAGAAATAGGAGATGTTGGTGGTGTTTCATTTAAATATGTAACTCTTCTAAAAGCCCGTGTGAATACCATCATTGCGAGGGAGTCTTAGCGACCGCGGCAATCTCGCTGGTGCAGGAGATCGCTTCACTTTGTTCGTGTTGATAGCCATCATTATTTTTCGCAAGTTCTTATTGCACGGAGTTATTAAGACATACGAATTCCTGAAGCAACCTGTTGGATTCACAGGTTCAAGATTTCTCCCTGCGGTCGAAATGACATCTGTTTTGGCCAATGCGTATTCAATGCACAGGCACTGTTTTTAGGAGAGCGATGGTGTGGAGGCCGCTAATGACTCCCTGTCAGGGGAACGAAAATGACCGGCAGCAGTTGGCGTGTGGTGACATCACCCGCGGCGTTTTTCTCTACCAAAAGCAACTCCTGGGTCATAAATCTGGAACCCACGGGAACCACCATGCGGCCGCCGGGTTTGAGCTGTCTGATCAGCGGCGGCGGGATGTGACTCCCGGCGGCAGTGACAACGATCGCCTCGAAAGGCGCCTGCTCCTTCCAGCCGTAATAGCCGTCGCCAACCCGCGTCTCGATGTTGTCGTAGTGGAGATGCTTGAGCCGCTCTCCAGCCTCCTTTGCAAGCGGAGGGATAATCTCTATGGTATAGACCCTGTCAATAAGTTCCCCCAGGATTGCCGCCTGGTAGCCCGATCCTGTACCGACTTCCAGCACTTTGTCGCCAGGATCGAGATCCAGCAGGTCAGTCATGATAGCCACCATATAGGGCTGCGAGATCGTCTGACCATGGCCGATGGGCAGGGGGCGGTTTTTGTAGGCGCGCTTGCGGTTTTCCAGTGGTACAAATTCGTGCCGCTTCACGTTTCTCAGGGCGTCGAGTACGCGTGGATTGAGTTGATCCCGACCCAGTTGCGAGGCTGTCTCCACGACATCGTCGACGATCTCCGCCACCATGCGCTGGCGCGCATCGAAA
>JAIVTC010000131.1:0-16041 GCA_048629055.1 Candidatus Bathyarchaeota archaeon | reverse complement strand
TTTCTTCGTGCTGCAGAAACGAGGTGGGCGAAAACCTGCGACTCCCCCACGAACTACAGGCGATTGAAGGGCAATCTGTGGTTGTATAGTTGGCGGGTTTTTTGTACCGTCTAAGGGTGTCATCAAGAGAGTCCGTCTATTGCAATCGATGGACGGACAATAATCATAAGGTAATGCAGGCGTTCTCCTGCTTACTTACAATTGAGGAATAAACCATGTCAAACAGAAGAGATTTTTTAAAGGCCTCGCTGGCCGTTGCGGCCGGCGCGTCTGTTGGCGGCATCAGCATTGCATCGGCTGATACCAGTTCGTTGCCAAAGGGGGTGATCTACACCAAGGAGAATCCCGGTAAATGGGCCAAGAAGGTCAAGAGCCATCTGCCGGTTGTCACCGTTGATGGCGGAAGGGTGACAGTTGAGACCAAGCACGGCATGAGCGAGAAGCATTTCATTGTACGTCACACCATTGTTGCAGCAGATGGCGAGGTGCTGGGTGAGAAGACCTTCTGGCCGAGTGACGAGGAGGCAAAGTCTGTGTTTGAACTGCCTGCGGGTAAAACAGCTCTCTACGCCACCAGTTTTTGCAACAAGCATGATATGTGGGTTGCAACGATTCCCGCCTGAATAATATATTTACGCGAGCATGTTGCTATATGATTGTCATTTCGAACGCATGTGAGAAATCTTACTGACGTTTCACAGGGTAGTGTCTAAAGATCTCTCACATGCGTTCGAGATGACAGATGATCTATTAAGCTTCCCTGCTTTTCAGGCCAGCCCCTAATCTACGCAGAGTTAATACAAGAGCGGCCTGGCCGCTTTTTTTCTATAGAGAGGATGGAGAGAGGATGGTTTTATGCGCTGGTTAAAGCGGCTTTATGTTGCCTGGTTGCTACGTCGTCATCAGATACCCGATGCTTTATGGCGAGACGTCGCAGACAAGCTTGTTCTGATAGGGCGTCTCTCTGCGTCTGACAGGGCGCGGCTGCGTAAATTCGCCACACTGTTTCTCTATCAAAAACGTTTTAGCGGTGCCCGGGGCTTTGAGGTATCGGCAGAAACAAACCTGATTATCGCACTGCAGGCCGTATTGCCAATTCTTGAACTGGGTATGGATGCTTATCTGGGGTGGAGCGAAATCATCGTCTACCCGGGGGCGTTCAGGGTGATGCGTGAGCAGCAGGATGCATCCGGTGTTGTACACCTGCAGGATCAAGCGCTATCTGGAGAATCCTGGTCACGCGGGCCTGTCATTCTCTCATGGAGTGAAGTCGAAGAGGATATGCTGAATCCGGTTTCAGGCCGCAATGTAGTGATTCACGAGTTTGCACATAAACTGGATGGGCTCAATGGCCGCACCAACGGCATGCCGCCGCTGCATCCCGATATGGAGGTGAGCGAGTGGAGTGAGATATTGGGCAGTGCATACAGCAGGCTTCAACAGAGCATTGAAGCCAATGGGAGAGGGACGATCAATGCTTATGCGGCTACAGCCCCGGCAGAGTTTTTTGCCGTCATCAGTGAATATTTTTTTAGTGCGCCACAGGTGCTCCAGGATGCCTATCCCCGCGTCTATGAGCAGATGAGTCGTTACTATCGCCAGCAGCCGTTGCTTCGATAAGCGGGTAGCAGAATATTCATCACCTGTTGAGCGATTCTCATTGAGTCAATGCCCCTCTATCTGTTACTCTTTTACCCCGTCTAATCATCATCCTGCGAGACGGCTCAACATCCCATGACAAAATATATTTTTATTACCGGCGGCGTAGTCTCATCCCTTGGAAAGGGCATTGCCGCGGCATCTCTGGCTGCCTTGCTGGAGGCGCGCGGTCTCAAGGTCAAGATGATGAAGCTCGACCCCTACATCAATGTTGATCCGGGCACCATGAGTCCTTTTCAGCACGGCGAGGTATTTGTCACCGAAGATGGCGCTGAAACAGATCTCGACCTGGGCCACTACGAACGTTTTGTGCGTGCAAAGACCGGCAAAAACAGCAACTTCACGACCGGGCAGATCTACGAGAGTGTGATTCGCAAGGAGCGCCGCGGCGATTATCTGGGGGCCACGGTGCAGGTTATTCCCCACATCACCGACGAGATCAAGCAGGCGATCCTGCTGGGATCGCAGGGCGCCGATGTCTCCATGGTGGAGATTGGCGGTACTGTTGGTGATATCGAGTCGCTGCCGTTTATGGAGGCGATTCGTCAGATGGGCATCGAACTGGGGCGTGAGCGGGCGCTGTTCATGCATTTGACGCTGGTGCCCTACATCGCCACCTCCGGAGAGATCAAGACCAAGCCGACACAGCACTCGGTCAAAGAGCTGCGCTCGATCGGCATTCAGCCGGATATCCTGCTGTGCCGCTCCGACCGCCCCGTACCCCTGAAAGAACGTGAAAAAATCGCCCTGTTTACCAATGTGCCGCTGCGGGCGGTTATCTCTGCCGTTGATGCGGATTCGATTTACCGCATACCTCTGTTGCTGCATGCCCAGGAACTGGATGAGATTGCGGTTGATCAGTTCGGCCTCGACCTGCCACCTGCGGATCTGTCGGAGTGGCAGCAGGTTGTCGATGGTCTTGACCATACAACGCATGAAGTGACCATCGCCATGGTTGGCAAATATGTGCATCTGACCGAGGCCTACAAGTCACTCTCAGAGGCGCTGATCCATGCCGGCATCAAGACCAGCGCCAAAATCAATATCGAGTATGTCGATTCTGAGAAAATCGAGAGTGATGGCACGGATATCCTCAAAACCATGGATGCCATTCTGGTTCCCGGCGGTTTTGGCGAGCGCGGTGTCGAAGGCAAGATAGCGGCAGCTAATTTCGCACGCATCAACAAGATTCCCTATCTCGGCATCTGTCTCGGCATGCAGGTTGCAGTGATCGAGTATGCGCGTAATGTTGCGGGTATGAGCGATGCCAACAGCTCCGAATTTGATCCGCAGAGTCAGCATCCGGTAATTGCACTGATTACCGAGTGGACGACTTCAGAGGGAACCACCGAGACTCGCGACCATACCACGGATCTCGGCGGCAGCATGCGTCTGGGAGGGCAGGAGTGCCAGCTGCTGGAGGGGTCGCTTGCGCGCAAGGTGTATGACAGGGTCTCTGTTATCGAGCGTCATCGCCACCGTTATGAATTCAACAACGACTACCGCAAGGAGTTGCAGAAGAAGGGGCTGCGCATCGGCGGCATCTCCATTGACGGAGAACTGGTCGAGATGGTCGAAGTTCCTGATCATCCCTGGTTTCTTGCCTGCCAGTTCCATCCCGAGTTTACTTCGACGCCCAGAGACGGCCATCCGCTGTTTACGGGGTTTGTCAATGCGGCCATTGAACATCAGGAGAAATCGTCATGAATCTGTGCGGCTTTGAGGTCGGTCTGGAGCACCCCTTTTTCCTGATCGCCGGAACCTGTGTCATCGAGAGTGAAGAGATGGCGCTGGATGTTGCAGGGGAGTTGAAGGAGATTACCGGCAAGCTGGGCATCCCCTTTATCTACAAATCATCCTTCGACAAGGCGAACAGATCTTCGCACACCAGTGTGCGCGGACCCGGCCTCGAGGCGGGGTTGCAAATTTTGGAGAAAGTCAGGCAGCAGATCGGAGTGCCGGTGCTGACCGATGTGCATGAAGATACTCCCCTGGGAGAGGTGGCCGATGTGGTGGATGTGCTGCAGACCCCGGCATTTTTGTGCCGCCAGACCAACTTTATCCAGAGTGTGGCCAGTCAGGGCATCGCAGTGAATATCAAGAAGGGACAGTTTCTGGCGCCGTGGGATATGAAGCACGTGGCCAACAAGGCGCTGGCTACCGGCAATAAGCAGATCATGGTGTGTGAACGCGGCGTCTCGTTTGGCTACAATACCCTGGTTTCCGATATGCGGGGCCTTGCGGTGATGCGCGAAACCGGCTGCCCCGTGGTATTTGACGCCACCCACTCCGTGCAGCAGCCTGGAGGGCAGGGAAGCAGTTCAGGCGGTGAACGCCAACATGTGCCGGTGCTGGCACGCGCGGCGGTGGCTGCAGGGATCTCCGGCCTGTTCATGGAGACCCACCCCGATCCTGATAATGCACTCAGCGACGGCCCCAACTCCTGGCGGCTGGATCAAATGGCCGAATTGTTGGAGACATTGAAGACGATTGATTCGGCAGTGAAGTCAGCAGGATTTATCGAGAGTAGTTTGTAGGGTGAATTAGGCCTCTTTTTGCGACCTTCATGGATGGAGGAAGTGCAATCGGATTGTAGGGAACAATCATTGCCGCAGCCACCATGATTCAGACACTTGTTATCTCGAGGGCGGTGAGGTACGACAGTATAAGCTGTGTCATCCCGAAGGAGTGAGGTACGAACGACGAGGGATCTTACGCTATTGAGTACCAGGATCTCTCCTGCGTCGAGATGACATATCTCTTTTTCGAAATGAAGCGATGCACCAAAATCATGGTGGATGCGCTGTCACTTATCGCCCTGCAGATGCAATATTATTAAATTATTACGATAATTAACTTAAATAATTCAAGTAGATAGGAAATAAACATGTCAGAAATTCTAGATATACGCGCTCGCGAAATTCTCGATTCACGCGGCAATCCGACCGTCGAAGCGGATGTCATCACCGCCGATGGCGCCATCGGTCGCGCGATAGCGCCATCCGGGGCATCCACCGGTTCGCGTGAAGCGCTGGAGCTGCGTGATGGCGACAACAGCCGTTACCAGGGCAAGGGCGTTCTCACGGCTGTCAACAACATCAATACCACCATTCTCGATGCCGTGAAGGGGATGGATGTGAGGGACCAGGAGGTGCTGGATCAGCGCATGATTGATCTCGATGGCACTGACAACAAAGCAAACCTCGGCGCGAACGCCATCCTGGCCGTCTCGCTTGCAGCAGCGCATGCATCGGCGCAGGAGCAGCAGCTGCCGCTCTATCGCTCGCTCTCGGACGGCCCCTACAGGATGCCGGTGCCGATGATGAACATCATCAACGGCGGTGAGCACGCGGACAACAGCGTCGATTTTCAGGAGTTCATGATTCTTCCCGTCGGGGCGCCATCGATCCGTGAAGCGGTGCGCTACGGCGCAGAAATTTTTCATGCGCTCAAATCGGTACTCTCTGGCAAGGGGATGAACACCGGTGTCGGCGACGAAGGCGGTTTTGCGCCGGATCTGCCATCCAATGTCGCAGCCATCGATGTCATCCTCGAGGCGATCGATATAGCGGGGTTCAAGGCGGGAGAGGATATCTATCTGGGTCTCGACGTCGCTGCTTCAGAATTCTACAGCGATGGAAAATATCAGCTCAAGTCAGAAGGCAGGGAGTTTGATTCAGCCGGCTTCAGTGATTTTCTGGCGAGCTGGGTTGATCAATACCCGATCCTGTCGATCGAGGATGGACTCGACGAGAGCGACTGGGATGGCTGGAAACTGCATACCGGGCAACTTGGAAAGCGCATCCAGCTGGTTGGTGATGACCTCTTCGTCACCAATCCGAAAATCCTGCAGGAGGGTATCGACAAGGGAATTACCAACTCCATTTTGATTAAGTTCAACCAGATTGGAACCCTCACAGAGACCCTGGCGGCGATCAAGATGGCGCATGATGCCGACTATACGACGGTTATTTCACACCGTTCCGGTGAGACCGAAGACACCACCATTGCCGACCTGGTGGTTGCTTGCAACGGTGGACAGATCAAGACCGGATCACTATCGCGTTCGGACCGTGTGGCCAAGTACAATCAGTTGATGCGCATCGAGGAGCAGCTCGGCAGTGACACCACATACGCAGGCCGTTCGGCATTTCGCTGGCTGGATTAGCACCCGATGTTCAGAAAGTTGCTGATTCCGGTTCTGATCGTTGTGTTTGTTGTTCTTCAGTACAGACTCTGGGTTGGCGAAGGGAGTCTGGCTGAAGTGGCTTCCATGGCGCGTGATATTGAAGCACAGCAGCAGGCAATTGAAGAGATGAAGAAACGCAATATGGCGATGCAGGCCGAGATTGACAGCTTCAAGAAAGACCTGGATGCGGTTGAAGAGCGGGCGCGTTCGGACCTGGGGATGATCCGTGAAGGCGAGACCTATTTCCAGATTCCGCATAGAGTCATTAAAAGCGGCAACAAACCATGAGCCTCTGGTGCGTGGTGCCTGCGGCCGGGGAGGGCAGGCGCATGAAGAGCAGCACTCCCAAGCAGTACCTGCCGTTGGCAGGAAGCAGCGTTATCGAAACCACGCTGCGCACGCTATTAAAGGTTCCGGACCTGCAGGGCATCGTGGTCGTGCTTGATCCGGACGATCCCTACTGGGAGCAGACACAGTTTCACAATCACCCGCTGATTCATCGCACCGATGGAGGAACAGAGCGCGCCGACTCCGTGCTCAGCGGACTGGACTACCTTCTCGAAATGGCCACCGAGGATGACTGGGTGATGGTGCACGATGCGGCGCGCCCCTGCCTGCGCATCGAGGATATCATCAGGTTGCAGTGGGCCTGCGAACAAAACCCGCATGGCGCTATTCTTGGCATGCTCGTGCGGGATACCATGAAAATTGCCGATGAGAACAAGGTGATTCAATCCACTGCGCCACGCGAGAACCTGTGGCATGCATTCACTCCGCAGATGTTCCCCCTGGGTCTGCTCAAGAGTGCGCTTGAAGCAGCGCTGGAGGCGAAAGAGAGCATCACCGATGAAGCCAGCGCCATGGAGATGGCCGGTTTTCATCCGCTGATGGTGCAGGGTGAATCCGATAATTTGAAGATCACCAACCCATCTGATCTGGCGCTGGCAGATTTCTATCTGACGCGAAGAGGTGAGAGAGAGTGCGAATAGGGCATGGTTTTGATGCACATCGCTTCGCCTCAGGCCGCCCGCTGATACTTGGCGGCGTCACCATTCCGCATGACCGGGGACTGGAGGCACACTCGGACGGCGATGTGCTGATCCATGCATTGTGCGACGCACTTTTAGGCGCTGCAGCACTCGGCGATATCGGCGCTCATTTCCCCGACAGTAGTGAGAGCTATGCCGGTATCGACAGCCGCATCCTGCTGCGTTCAGTTATCGATTTACTGGCGGAGAGCGGCTGGCAGGTGGGCAATGTCGATGTAACAATTATCGCACAGGCTCCAAAACTTGCACCCTACATCCCGAAGATGCGTGAAACCCTCGCCAAGGATATGCAAACCGATATCTCCGTTGTCAGCATCAAGGCCACGACAACGGAAACAATGGGTTATGTTGGCCGCAAAGAGGGAATTACCGCGCATGCGGTTGCCTTGATTCTCCCGGCATCTTCGTAATCCCTTTCGATGCTCATTGTGGGAGGATAAGCGATAGCGCATCCAGCATGATTTTGACGCATTGCCGGATGTGCTGTTGCAGGTGTCAAACATCCACTGCAGTATCACTCGAGACTGGCGTAAATACAACGCAGCACAGCGTAATCCACGCTTCCATCCAGAGCATCGAACACCGGTTTGAGACGATTTCCTTCGCCCAGATCCAGGATCATATCCTGGATGTCGCTGATCTCCTTGTGATCCATATCGATGACCTCGTTCAATCCGACGACTCCCCGTTCAATTCCTTTGGCCAGGTGGTTGTAGATGGTTTCGGCCTTTAAATCGCGGCCACGGGCGATCTCATCCACTCCCAGGCCGCTGCGAAACAGCTGCAGAGTCTCGTCGACGGTATCGCTGTGATCTCCCGCCCCGGAGTGATCACCTTCATATTCCGCCAATACCTCCAGAAACGCCTCGCCATAGGCATCAAGCTTCTTCTGACCTACACCTGAGATGCGCTCCATCTGCGCCATGGTTTGCGGACGATACTCCATCATCTCCATCAAAGTGGCGTCGTGGAAGATGACATAAGGGGGCACCTCCTGCTCACTGGCCAGTTGTGTGCGTTTCTCCTTTAGCGCATCCCACAGCTCTGCATGGGCGCCGTCGTATGAGGGTTTACGTTTTTTGGCTGCCTTGCGCTCCGGCTTCTGCTCCTTGCGCAGTTGCAGAGCGAGTTCACCCTTGAGCACAGGACGGCAGGCGGCGGTGAGCCGCAATCCCCCATGCCCTTCAGGATCGACATCCAGCAGGCCCCGGGCAATCAGCTGGCGGTAGAGTCCCCGCCACTGGGTGGCGTTGAGTTCATCGCCGATGCCATAAGTGCTGATCCGGTCATGGCCAAAGCGCTGCATGCGCTCGTTGGACTTGCCCAGCAGCACATCGACCAGGTAGCTGACGCCGAAACGCTGGCCGGTGCGGTGCACGCAGGAAAGCGCCTTCTGCGCCGCCACCGTGGCGTCCCAGGTCTCAGGCGGTTCGAGACAGGTGTCACAGTTGCCGCAGGGCTCCTCCATCTGGTCGCCAAAGTAGGCCAGCAGCGCCTGGCGGCGGCAGCTGGTGAGTTCACAATAACCCAGCATACGCTCCAGCTTCTGCGCCTCGATGCGCTTGTGCGCCTCGTCGGCATCGGAGTTGGCGAGGAACGAGCGCAGCGTGACGATATCTTGCAATCCGTAGAAGAGCAGCGCCTCTGCGGGCAGGCCGTCGCGACCGGCGCGTCCGGTCTCCTGGTAGTAAGCCTCCAGGCTCTTGGGTAGATTCAGATGCGCCACAAAGCGTACATCGGGCTTGTCGATGCCCATACCGAAGGCGATGGTGGCGACGATCACCACGCCATCCTCGCGCAGGAAGCGCTCCTGGTTGGCAGCGCGCTCCTCTTTGGAGAGTCCCGCGTGATAGGGGAGGGCCTTGATCTCCTGTTCTGCAAGCCATGCGGCGGTCTTGTCCACGTTGCGGCGGGAGAGGCAGTAGACGATCCCCGCTTCCCCGGGATAATCGAGCTTGATGAAACGCAGCAACTGCTGACGTGCGTTATTGCTGTTTGACGCTACCCGGTAGCGGATGTTGGGACGGTCGAAGCCGTTGATAAACTGCTGCGCCTGCTCGAGCCCCAGGCGCTCGATGATCTCCTTGCGGGTGGGCGCATCCGCGGTGGCGGTAAGCGCCACCCTGGGTACATCCGGGAACTGTTGATGCAGCGTCGATAGCTGGATATATTCAGGACGGAAGTCGTGGCCCCATTGGGAGACGCAGTGCGCCTCGTCGATGGCGAACAGCGCGATGGTGACATTTCTCAGCAGGCTTTGAAAACCCGGGGTCATCAAGCGCTCCGGCGCCACATAGAGCAGATCCAGTTCGCCGCCAAGCAGCAGCCTCTTGATCTGTTGCGCCTGATCCGCATCGATCATGGAGTTCAGAGCTGCAGCCCTGACTCCCGCCTGGCGCAGCGCAGAGACCTGATCCTGCATCAGCGCGATCAGGGGGGAGATGACGATAGCCACGCCGGAACGCACCAGCGCGGGGATCTGGTAGCACAGCGACTTGCCGCCGCCTGTCGGCATCAGTACCAGCGCATCCCCGCCCTGGATCAGGGTCGATATCACCTCCTCCTGGGAAGTGCGAAAGCTGTCGTAGCCAAATGTCTTGCGAAGTATCTCAACTGCTTGATCGGGTCTCTCATTCATCGCTGGATTATCGCATACCAAACGATCAATTGTAGTTTGGCAAAGTGAAAGGCTCTTTCCGCGTTAGGGATGAGGCAGAAATTAAAGTACCAAAATGTGCAGAATTTTTGTTTAGACAAAAAGGCAAGCGAGATTGGTATTTTAATAAATTCCTCATCCCTTAAGGAGTTGTCCATAAATAACTTATCGATATCGCGCAGCAATGTTGTTCGTATTCAAGGCGCAGCAAGGGGCGCATAGCAGGGCTATGTAACTCTTGCTGCAACGCAGAAGACGGACAGCAGGGCAAGCAGGATCGGGAAGTTATTTTTGGACAACGACTAAGTGTTGTCATGAGCATGAAGCAGGTTTGTCTCTCTTTTCAATCGTGGTCAGATGACCACTCCTGCGTTTGGTATCGGCACTTTCTGTAGGAGCGGCCTTCAGACCGCGAAAAGAAGCTCTCAAGCACCCGGATTTTATGAGTTTATGACAATAAAAAGCGGTGGTGGCAAGAATCAATTGACGATATACTTGAATGTCTGTTTTGTGTATTCTGACTGACGTCTATGGGATAATTTCCCCTGCGCCTTGCTTGCGGAATCCATGGCTCATGCACGTGATTGATTTGTTATGGCTGGCAGGCTCTCCCTCGATTTTCCAGAACAGCGTCCTGATTCGAAGTTTTGCACAAAGTTCTTACAGTTAGTTAATTGAATAGGTTCTCAGATGTTTGAAAAAACCCCAAAAACCCCAAAAAAACCCAATCTCTCCAACAGCACCAAGAGTACAAAACCTGACTTTGCCAAGAAAACACCCGCCTCGGCAGCGTCTGTCACAAAGACTCCGCCACCCGAGCCTGCAAAATCAACCCGGAATCAATCGACAACCATAGGCGCATCGATCAAAATCAAGGGCGAACTCTCCGGCGAAGAGGACCTTGTGATTCAGGGAAATGTGGAAGGTACCGTCAAGCTGAAGGATAATAGTATCTCCGTCAGTGAGCAGGGCAAGGTTCACGCCGATGTGTATGCCAGAAGCATTGTCGTTCAGGGTGAGCTCTCTGGTGACCTCTATGGTTCAGAAAGTGTAACGGTTGCCCGCTCAGGAAGGGTCAACGGGAATATCATTGCACCCAGGGTTGTATTGGAGGACGGCGCTAAATTCAAAGGCAATATCGATATGGACAGTAAGAAGGCCGCTGCGAGCAATGCCCCGGATACTGCAGTTGCTTCGACAAAAGCCTCAACTGCCTGACTAGGAGCCTGTCCGGGAATAGAAGACCTACTGCGGAAACGCCCTTTTGGCCAGATTTTCCGTCCATTATCGTTAAATAGCGCTGCTATTCGCCTCAAATGCACGAAAAATCTGACTCAAAATGGCATTCCCTCGCTACGGCCCCTATTCCCGGACAGACTCCTAGTTGTCGTGACGATCCCCCCGGCATGTGGAAAACGAGGGTTTTCCACATGCCGGCTAGAAGTCACAATCACTTCTCCTGCGGGTAGTGCCAACCTGACCATCTTGAGTCAAAGTGGAACCGGGTTTTCTCATTGCTGAATTTCCTTGGGCACAATGAACCTGCTGTCATTCAGTCGCTGAGCTGGATGGGAGTACTGCGAATGGCTGCTCCATATTTATCTGTAGCTACAGGCTTTTGCAGGAGTTGCCCATGGCTGCGACCAAAGGCGGCCGCCTTTTCGACCTCTTTACACGAAGCGGCTATCGTCGCTAATCGCAGCCGCGGGTCGCTTCTGCGACTGCATTGATATGGAAATGACCTCGATACTTTTCATTGTTAAAAAGATCATCTCGATGCTGCTGATGCCCCTCTCTGTCGGGCTGATACTGATCCTCATCGCACTCTATTTCCTCTATAAAAGGAACCTCAAAATGAGCAGGATCTTCATGATCGCCTCGTTTTTGTGGATAGCCGTCATGAGCTATACCCCTTTTTCAGAATTGCTGTTGACTCCGCTTGAGGCGCAATATCCCGCACTGCAGGAGTTTCCGAAAGATATCCGCTACGTGATGGTGCTGGGATCCGGTCATACGACCAATGAGGAGCTGCCGATGACCTCTCAAATGGGCGAGCACGCCATGTTCAGGCTTGCGGAGGGAGTCAGCATCCTGCACCAGCTGGATGATGCAAAACTGATCGTTTCCGGCTATTCCGGACTGGACCCGACGCCGCATGCGCTGATGCAGAAAAAGATGGCCCTGTTGCTTGGAGTCAGTGAGAAGCAGATCATCGCCCGCTATGCGCCGAAGGATACAAGAGAGGAGGCGATCGAGGCTAAATCAATCCTTAACAACCAGGATTTTATCCTCGTGACCTCGGCTTCCCACATGCCAAGGGCAATGGCGATCTTTCATGAAGAGGGGCTGTATCCATACGCTGCGCCAACGTATCACATGGCGAAACATTCAAGCGCCGCTGTTTTCATTCCGGATTCAGGTGGGTTGAAGAATAGTGAAGTCGCCATGCATGAATATGTGGGGAAACTATGGCTGGAGATCGTCAGGCTGCTGAAATGATGGCCTATGAGGCCAGCATACGTCTTTGCAGCAGGGTTTGCATATCCCGTCTGCCAGCGGCGATCATGTAGACAATGACATCGGCGCCGATCACACGGTAGATAATGCGGTAGGGTTTGAAGAAGACCTCACGATACTCCTTTATGCCGAGTGAGAGCAGTTCCTTTGGGAAAGCGCCGCATTATGAGGCCGCTGGAGCTTGCAGTTTCCCTAATAGGGTCTCCTTCCCCTGTAGTTACCCGGTGGATTATAGTTGCAAACCCATAGTTGTGACTGATCCCGGCAGACTGCTTTGGCGCAGCCGATCTCCTGTGTATCGCGCCACACTATCTGGGTATAGTGACCACAGATTTCCCCCCCTCTGCAGCTGTTGCTTCGATAGCGATAGTCATGCTTCTCGTCAGCCCATACGCCGGTGATCATTTCAGGTGTCATGTGGTAAAGCTCAACTCTGCCGTCTGACCAGCGTATCGGACCGACCCAGAAGAGGTTTTCGCCATATTGCTGTGCGAATCTGCCATTGCCTGGCCGGTGCTTCATGTGGCAGCCGTTTCTCTGCCGGAGCTGATCAGCCCATTGCTGCGCATAGCCCGCCAGCTGCGGCGACCACTTGAGGGGAGGCAGGCGATGTTGTGAGCGAACAGCGTTATGAGCGAAGAGGAAGTCTTCAATGGTTTCATTGCCGGGAACAGGGCGTGTGAGAGACGCCAGGGAAGTCTCTGCTGTTGAGCTGCAACTGCTGATTACCAGAGCTGCCGCAAATATCAGGGGGTGGCGATAGAGGTTTTTCATGGTATTCAAAGGTTACAAAGTTTGCAGTCGTCAGTATGCAGTAAAAATAACAAAAAAAGTTACAGATTGCAGTAAAAAAGGCTTGGTCAGGGGCGTGAGCAGGCCGTTCCTGCGCGTCCTTGCGCTCACGGCATTTGTACATCCATATACGGCAGATGCGGAAGCTTTTCAGCAAGAGTTACATAACGCTGCTATGCGCCTCTTGCTGCGCCTTGAATAGGGACAACATTACTGCGCGATATGGAGAAGTTATTTATGGACAACTCCTATGCATGGAAGGTGGCGCAGCGTAGTTCCTAAACAATTTTGCCGGCATCCTGGCGGCTTCAGCAGTGATTTGTAATCGAGGCGTCTATTTGCATGGGGTCGAGCGGTGATAATAGTCATACTTGTGTAATCTGGATGTCAATGCCCACGCCTTCTGATGCGAGAGGGGTTCGTGCTGCGGAAAAACGATTCTGACATAGAGGTCCTTGCAGTGGTCGACGACGATGGATTGCAGCACTCTCTCAGCATCCTCAAGTGTCAGGGGCGGTGAGAACTCACTCTCTCCCGGGCGTTTGACGATAAACCTGTCATCACCGAGTTGGCTGGTGTAGCGAAAGTCGACAACATATTTTTTCTTGCTGCTGCGTGCAGGTTTGACGAGCTTGTCGTACTTGACTCTGAGCTCGGAGTAGTCATCCTCCAGGCCTGACAGATCCTCCTGTGAACTACTCAATGTCTGCCGCAGTGCAGCAAGATTGGCTGCGATGCTCTCATTCTTCTGCTGCAGGCTCTCCACCAGGGTGCGCTTTTTGCTGAGTTCATCCTCGCTTCCTGCAAGTTTCTCCTGCATGGCGCTGACCGTCTCATTGAGTTTTGTGAGCAGATGATTGAGGCGGGTGGTCTCCTGCTCCAGTTGAGTACGCTCATCAGTAAGCGCATCGATGGAAGCAAGATGCTGTGATGCCGTCGACTCCTGTTGTGACGCCAGCTGCTGAGCTGCGCTCAGTTGCTCACTGGAAATCCCCAGTTTTTGCTCTATCTCATGGAGCGTCTCGAGGGATTGCCGGTGCTGCTGCCGAACCTTTTCAAGCTCCTGTTTCGATAGGCGGTGATCAGCCGCGAGCTTCTCTTTGTGCTGCTGAAGCTGCGAAATTTGCTGCTGACTCTCTTCTGCTGCAGATGTGAGTTGTGATATCTCCGCACGGCTGCTCTTCAGTGCATCGCTTGTTTCAGCCAACTCGGCGCTTGTGCCGGTGATTTTCTTGTGTGCTTCATCCAGCGACTCTTGTGTCGTCAGCAGGGCTGCCTGTGCCTGTTTCAGTTCACCCAGGCTTCGCTCTGCTGCGATGCTGCTCGTTTTCAGTTGTTCCTGCGTCTGTTGCAGCTGTGAATCTGTTTTTTTCTGAACGAGCAGTAACTCCTCGAGTTCGCTCTGTCGGCGTTGCCGGTCTGCCAGCAGTGTGCTTTTCTGCTGTTCCAGTTGCTGCAGATCCTGCTGTACGGAATCAAGTCGCTCCTGTTCCTGTCTGAGCTGCTCTTCAAGTTCAGTGTTTTTCTCGCTGCTGAGATGATGTGCCGATGTCGATTGCTCGAGTTCCTGGCGGAGTTGTGCCTGGGTCGCCTGCAGGCTGCTTTTTTGCTCGTCGAGTTGAGTGATATCGATCTGCTGCTGACGGCTTTTCTCTCTGAGGGTTTCAAGAATTTGCTCTAGAGAGATGACTTTCGTGACATTTTCTTCAAGCCTTTTGGCAAGCACCGTCTTGATTTTTGCCGATTCAATAGCCTCTGCGGTCGCCAGGCGTTCTGCAGCCAGTGTTTCTGTCAGTTGTCTGACAAGATCCGTATTGCGCGTAATCAGCACGATCATCGCAATCAGGAAGATCATCACGATCACTGTCATGATGTCCGTAAACGAGGGCCAGAAGCTCTCGTTATGCTCGCTGCTCTCCCGGTTCAGGCGGAGATCGACAAATCCGTCACTCATGGCTCTCTTTCTCGTGCTCGATACGGAATCCGTGACGCAGAATGGTCTTCATCTCCTCCATGTGCGCAGGAAATTCGCCCGTCTGGGTTTTAAAGCTGATAACAGCCTGTGCCATGGCGTGCTCCATGGCTCCAAACTGTTGCTGGGAATGATCCATGCTTTTGGTCAACTTCTGCAGCATAGTCACCAGGTGACTGAGTTCATAAACAATGTTTTCATTGGTGACCTGGAATTTTGGTGACAGGTAAGCCGTTGTGACCTGTTCAATGCCACTCACCAGGTTTGTCTGTACATTGGTTAATTTGAGATAGAAGTAACCAAAGTAGAGATAGCAGGCAATTGCAGTCATGGTGGTTGACAGCGCCGTTGACATTCCGTGGATGACAAGCCCCATTCCGCTGGAGTCAACGCTGCCTTCAAACATACTGGATGCGCCGATCAACGCTATGGAGAGCGAAACAATGGTGCCGAAAACACCGGTCAGTATGAGGACGTTATTGATGTATCTGGGAAGATTGATCTTGGTGCTTTCATTAGCGACCAGCGTTGATGCGAGTGCGCCGTGATTGATCGGGGTGCGGCTCTCGTAGAGGCGTTGCATGATCAGATAACGGGTGCTGATCATGTTGCTGGCGCTCATATTCTGCAACGGATTGTCCGGATCCTCCTGCATGTTTCCCATAAAGGTATTGAGCGCTTTCTCTTCACGTGCATAGCCGCCCAGAGCAACGATAATGCGGAATATGCCAAGCATGAAGAGTACCAGGATGAGGCTGTTGATAATGAGGCCTACGTCGGAAAGCTGGTTGGTCAAATAGATATCTTTGATTTTTCCGTGTTGCCATGTAATCAATGACGCGGCAATAATGCCGGATAGCAGCATTTGCAGCAGTACTGAACGGCTGTAGACACGACGAAACTGTATGATCTCCAAGATGGTACTCCGGAATGGCGATTGCAGAATTTAGCTGGTCAAGTATTTTAGCATAAACTTATGCGCGAAGTGCTTGCCAGGAATACTCTGATCAAGTCGCTGCACGCCTCGATTCAGAGCATCTCTGACCGAAGCCGGATAGTACCCGCAATCAGTGAAAGCCCGGGAGTCTGTCCGAGAATAGAAGACCTACTGCGGAAACGCCCTTTTGGCCAGATTTCCCGTCCATTATCGTTAAATAGCGCTGCTATTCGCCTCAAATGCACGAAAAATCTGACTCAAAATGACGTC
>JAIVTC010000130.1:0-3578 GCA_048629055.1 Candidatus Bathyarchaeota archaeon | reverse complement strand
GAGTTGGCAGTTGCCAGTTGGCAGTTGGCAGTTGGCAGTTGGCAGTTGGCAGTTGGCAGTTGGCAGTTGGCAGTTGGCAGTTGGCAGTTGGCAGAAGTCTAATCGAGTCATTGCCATCTGCAAGTATTATTTTGCTGCAAACTGTAAATACTTTACTACCCCTGAATGATGCGCTTCGCAAGCTCAGCACATCCTATGACTGTAAACTCTCTTTTCTGGTTTTGCTGCAAACTGCCAACTGACGACTGCAAACTTTTATGCTGTGGTTATCACGATCCTGCTGATCTCACTGGGCGCGAGTACTCGCAATGGCGGTCCCCAATAGCCTGCCCCACGGCTGACGAATATCTGCTGTCCCGGCCTGTGTTCATGAAGTCCCCACAGGTAGGGTTGATCGAGTTTTACCAGCAATCCAAAAGGGAAAATCTGCCCGCCATGGGTATGGCCACTGAGCATCAGGTCACAACGTTTCTCTTCGACCAGCGAAATCGATTTCGGCTGATGAGAGAGAACAATGACCGGTATTGATTGATCCACACCACTGTATGCCGCATCAACGTCAGGCGGCCTCACACCAAAACGCGCTCCGGTGAGATCATTGATCCCTACCAGGTTGAACTTGCCCGCATCGTTGCCGAAAAGAATATTTTGGTTAGTCAGCGGCTTGATGCCCAGTGCCCGCACCTGTTCCAGTATGGCTTCTACACCATGAAAATATTCATGATTTCCTGTCACAAAGTAGGTTGGTGCATCGAGCGCCTTTAGAGGCTCGAGGTCGCGCCTGATTCTTTGCGGCGGCAAGTCGAAAAGATCACCGGTAATAACAACCATGTCGGGCTGCATCGCGTTGGTCCGGGCGACGATCTCTTGCATAAATTCACGTTTGATGGTGCGCCCGACATGCACATCCGTGAGCTGCACAATGGTGAATCCGTTGAACGGGAACTCCTTGATTCGAACCACAACATCGTTCACCTCCGGCAGCCGGGTTCCCTGTGAAAACCCGCGCCACAGGTAGGAGGCTGCGGCCAGCAGCATGGCCGTATCGAATATCACCTTGATGACTCGCCGCCGCTCCTGATCGAACGGCACCCGCTGCGAAATCGAGACCGTCAGGTCATAGACCAGGGCGACGACGAGCAGCATAAAGGTTGAACCGATAAAGAGACTGATCGTCAGGTAGAGAGCCAGTGATTCGGGAAGAAAACCAGTCACTATATCAACGGCAAATACCACCTCACCAGCCATGATGGTGACCATCAGGAGTGCACCGATTTTATGCAGATGCGGAGAGAGCTGACAGAAAAAACGCCGGTAGACGTAATAGTTGGTCAGCGCCAGAACAGTGAGAAAGATGCTGATGAAGATGAGTTGTCGTTCAATACTCATAAAGTGTTCCGGGATTCAGCTTCCATCGTAACTATTAAGCATCTTTTAAATTCAGCCGGCGAATCACTGCTATCTTAACGTCAACCATTCATTCCGATCTCTTTATTGATTTCAACCAGGTTTCCGCCTGGATCGCGGAGATGAAAACATCTGATTCCCCACTCTTTTCGATCATGAGGCTTGTTGATCGGAACAACGCCCTTCTCTACTAACGCATCATATGCGCCATCGACATCTTCCACGGCAAAGATCAGACACACATCATCCTGCTGCTGTGACTTTGGTTTTGGCGGCTCGGCTCCAATGGCTTCCGCCATGGGTTCTTTTCCAAACAGCGCCAGCACATGACCATCAGCATCGAAGTCAGCGTAAAAGCCATTTTCATCCCCCCAGGCTACAGAAAACCCCATGATGTCCCGGTAAAAAATAAAGCAGTCATGGTAATTCGATACCAGCAACCTGGTGTGTGTCATCTTCATTGATTCTCTCCTATGGTAATTGATGATTTTACTCTACATCTCCACCAGGCGTTGCTTCCAACCGCTATTGCAGAGCCGTCTCTATGGAGAGCCTGTCGCATCAGGAGTCACGGCGGCTCTCCCGGAGAGGCTCCGGGAATAAAAAACCTACTGCGGAAATGTCCTGTTGGTCAATGCTGAACTCCTTTTGAAAAGAGTCCATACAGGCAGGGTAAAACAAACAGGGTCAACAGAGTGCTGGAAGCCAGTCCACCGACGACAACTGTCGCCAGCGGGCGTTGCACTTCAGATCCAACACCGGTAGCGAGCAGCATTGGAATCAAGCCAAGCGCGGCAATAGCAGCGGTCATCAGTACCGGGCGCAGACGCGAGAGTGCGCCGCGCAAAACGGCATCGGAAATCAATTCGCCGGCCTGGACATTCTGGTTGATGGCATTGACCATCACCACGCCGTTGAGCATAGCGACGCCGAACAGGGCAATGAAGCCAATGGAACCTGGCACCGACAGATACTGCCCCGTCATGTAAAGTGCTGCGATGCCGCCAATCAGCGCCAGCGGCACATTGAGCATGATCAGCAGCGCCTGTCCAACAGAGTGAAAGGCGAAGTAGAGCAGCAGGAAAATCAGACCGAGAGAGAGCGGCGCTACGATCATCAGGCGCTGCTGCGCCCGCTGCTGGTTTTCGAACTGCCCGCCGAAAACGACTGCGTAACCGGCAGGCAGATCAATCTCCTCTGCGATGCGCCGGCGCAGTTCAGTAACCAGACCACCCATATCACGCCCTTCTACATTGGACTGAATGACAACACGGCGCTGCACATCGTCGCGACGGATCTGCGGCGGACCGGATTCAATGACCACTTCGGCTATTTCTCCGAGTCGCACCCAGGCACCGTTGGGAGCCTGCAGCACCAGCTGTTTCAGCTTCTCGATATCATTGCGCCAGGCCTCCGCCAGACGTACAGAAATAGCATAGCGCTCATTGCCCTGGATCACCTGTCCTGCCCCGACGCCACCTATGCCGTCGGAAACCAGATCCATCACCTGTGAAACCGGTATGCCGTAGCGGGACAAAAGATCACGGCGGGGACGGATGGTCAGCTGGGCTTCGCCTGCGATCTGCTCCATCTCCACGCCCCGCGTTCCCTCGACCCTGCGGACCAGCGCCTCGATAGCCTTGCCTTTTTCAGCCAGCACTTTCAGATCAGGCCCGAACAACTTGATGGCAAGCTGCGCCTTGACGCCGGAGAGCAACTCGTCAACACGTGTGGCGATGGGTTGGGAGAAGGTAAACAGCAGTCCCGGATGCACCGATAGCACCTGCTCGAATTTTTGCTGTAGAGAAAAACGGTCGCTGGCGCTGCTCCATGCATCGACAGATTTCAATCCAACGTAGATCTCCACGTTGGAGACTGGCTCCGGGTCGCCGCCCAGTTCGGCCCGGCCTATGCGGCTCGAAGCATAGGACACCTCCGGAAATCCCATGAGGCGTTTTTCAAGCTGAGCAGCCACGGACAAGGCAGTCTCCAGGCTGGCTGACGGCGCCAGGGTAACCCGGATATTGATGGTGCCCTCCTCCAGTTCCGGCACAAACTCCGTGCCCAGGCGAGGCACCAGGGCCAATGCTGCGGCGAACAGCGCCAGGGCCGCCAGCACGACTATCCACTTCAGTTTCAGGGCAACACGCAATGTGTGTTGATAGAGCCAC
>JAIVTC010000129.1:0-3151 GCA_048629055.1 Candidatus Bathyarchaeota archaeon | reverse complement strand
CAGGGCTGCACCAAAGGAAACAGCAACTGCACCAGAAAAGTTTTTATTGCACGTTACAACCAGATCAATCACGGCTGTCGTGACGTGCGCCCCGATCACTGGCGACGCTATCTCTAAGGAAGCTCTGATCGAATCGCTTCGTGCTTCAATCAGAACTCCTTTGCAAGTTCTTCTATGGGGGAAGGGACGCATATCAATGACTTACGATCCATCTCATGTTGGCCCTTCCCCCAAACCCCCATCCCTTCGATTCATTCAGAGCTTACCTAAAACTCCTGTATGCCAGCCAGCTCCTGCTGCCTTCTGCTCAAAGGTCCCGTCGTGTCAATATCCTGTCGAGAGATAAACCGTGCCCCTGGATAAGAATAAAATCGCCGGGCTGCGTAAAGAGATCAACTTCAGCGACACGCTCAAAGGAGAGCATCTCCTGTTTCACACCACCTGGGGACTCTTTTCTCCCCGCGCCATCGATCAGGGTACGCGCATGCTGCTGGAGTATCTCGATGTCAGGAGTGATGACAAGGCAATTGATCTCGGCTGTGGTTACGGCCCCCTTGGGCTGACGATCGCCCGACTGGCGCCGCAGGGAGAGTGCCTGCTGGTCGACAAGGATTTTGTCGCCGTCGAGTATGCAACAAAAAACGCAAGCATCAACAACATCAGCAACGTCTCTGTACAGTTGAGTGACGGACTCAAGCATATCGGCAAGCAGTCATTCACCCTGGCAGTCACCAACCTGCCCGCCAAAACCAGCAATGAGCACTACTACCTCTTCTTTCAGGATATCTATGATCATCTCGAGCCGGGCGGACGCTTCTACGTGGTTGTAATTTCCGGGCTGCGCAACTTCATCAAACGCGCATTTACCGAGGTTTTCGGCAACCACAAAAAACTCAAGCAGGGCAAGAGTTACACCGTGGCTCTGGCAATCAAGGAGTAAATATTCGTATCATTTTTTAACTATTCAGTATCTTGTCAAATGAGCTAATAAGTCGCTGTTATCAGGTATATCTAAAGGAAACGTTGGAGGCATGGATGCCGACACGAGCCTACAGGGACGTATTCACGGCGTTTTCCGGTAGATATTCCTGATAGCAGTGACGCTCCCCCATGTGCTGAATAATTACAAAGTAAATTATTTTTTCAGGAAACCCCATGACAACCATAGGCACTCCCCTCTCTCCCTCTGCAACCCGCGTACTCTTCTGCGGAGGCGGTGAACTGGGCAAAGAGGTGGTCATCGAACTGCAGCGCCTTGGCGTCGAGGTGATTGTCGTTGACCGCTATGCCGATGCTCCGGCCATGCAGGTGGCCCATCGCAGCCATGTCATCTCCATGCTCGATGGTGATGCACTGCGTGCAATCATCGAGAGCGAGAAACCGCACTATATCGTACCGGAGATCGAGGCGATTGCAACTGACACCCTGGTCGCGCTCGAGGCTGAGGGTTTCACCGTGATACCGACTGCCCGTGCTGCGCAGCTGACCATGAACCGCGAAGGCATCCGCCGCCTTGCTGCAGAAGAGCTCGGCATCCATACCTCAGCCTACCGTTTTGCCGAAAACCGTGAAGAGTTCGACCAGGCGATTGTAGACATCGGTTTACCCTGCATCATCAAGCCGATCATGAGTTCATCCGGCAAGGGGCAAAGCACCATCCGTCAAGAGTCGGATATCGATGCTGCATGGGAGTATGCGCAACAGGGAGGACGCAGCGGCGCCGGCAAGGTCATCGTCGAAGGCTTTGTCGATTTCGATTACGAGATCACACTGTTGAGCGTGCGCCACGATGAAGGAACCAGCTTTTGCAAGCCGGTCGGACACACCCAGGTCGACGGAGACTATCGCCAATCATGGCAGCCTCAGTCCATGAGTAGTCAGGCCATTGCCACAGCGCGGAATATTGCCGCACAAGTGACGGACGCACTGGGCGGTCGTGGTATCTTTGGCGTCGAATTTTTTGTCAAGGGTGACGAGGTGATCTTCAGCGAGGTTTCACCCCGCCCCCATGACACTGGCATGGTCACCCTGATCTCGCAGGACCTCTCCCAGTTTGCGCTGCATGCGAGAGCCATTGTTGGACTTCCAATTCCCAATATCCACTTTCACGGCCCCTCAGCCACCAGCGTCATCCTGGCTGAAGGGGAATCTTCACAGGTCAGCTTCGGCAACCTCGAAGCCGCTCTGGGGCAGCCGGATACCCAGATCCGCCTTTTTGGAAAACCCGAGGTTAGTGGTCAACGCCGCATGGGAGTGGTGCTGGCGCGGGGCGAAACGCTTGGTGATGCAAAACAGAAGGCGATGGGGGGAGCAGAGGCGATTGAGATCAATTTGTGAGCGCCGACCCGAGTTTGCAAAAGCTATTGTAAACCACAGATGCACACAGATAAACACGGATAAGAGCAGTATATTGAAAAAATGTGTGCGGGGAAGCAGGGTCGGGGTTCGCTTCTCAGGGCTGTATAAAACAGGGATGTTTTATCAGAGCGTACAAGGACGTATTCACAGCGGCGCTGAGAAGCGAATCCCGACCCTGCACAGACTCAAACAATCAAGGTCATTCCGGGATGATACTGGTGAGCTTAGTCGTTGTCCAAAAATAACTTCCCGATCCTGCTTGCCCTGTTGTCCGTCTTCAGTGTTCCAGCAAGAGTTACATAACGCTGCTATGCGCCCCTTGCTGCGCCTTGAATACGAACAGCATTGCTGCGCGATATCGGGAAGTTATTTCTGGACAACTCCTTATGAACCACATCGATCGCGGTCAGAAGACCGTTCCTACACCAGGTGAACAATTTCAGGCGTCGGCGACTCGCTGTGCTTCGGCAAAATCGAGGGTTCCCTCGTAAATCGCCCTGCCTGTAATGGCGCTGTCGATACCGCTGTCCGCAACCTTCAGGAGACGGTGAATATCATCCATATTGGTGATGCCACCTGAGGCAACCACGGGAATCGAGATCGACCTGGCCAGCGCCGCCGTTGCTTCTGCATTGACGCCCTGCATCATACCGTCGCGGCTGATATCGGTGTAGACAATGGCGCTGACCCCGGCATTTTCAAAACGTGCGGCAAGGTCAACCGCCTTGACATCAGAGACCTCCGCCCAACCCTCGACAGCCACCATGCCATCTTTGGCGTCGATGCCGACAAT
>JAIVTC010000128.1:0-6628 GCA_048629055.1 Candidatus Bathyarchaeota archaeon | reverse complement strand
TTGCGCCTGAGTTGGGGATCCGCGAGGTGCCCGATCCCTATTATGGTGGTGACAGGGGATTTGAGCAGGTATTCGATATGATCGAGGCAGCCTCGGAGGGCTTGCTCGAAGATATCAGGCGTGATCTCTAAAGCTTTTGTCTGTATCCCTTCAGCAAAATGCTATCGCATTTCAATCGTGGTCAGAAGACCACTCCCACATCTGACATCACAAAGAGCTGTAGGCCGGATAAGGCGCTTTCACCGCTGTTTGATTCAATGCGGAATCTTGCAGCGCCGCCATCCGGCGTTATATTGCCGGATTTCGCTTGCGCTCATTCGGCCTACAGAGTTGCCAGCCTAGCATTATTGAGATTTCACACTCATGTGATATAAAAAAATGATACATGCCTAAAAAAATATTTGATAGGAATCTGTATGCCAGTTGATTTGTATCATGTTTTTTTATGCAATCATTATTTATAGTTTATTAATGGAGTTAAAAATTGACTGAGCAGAAGAACAGGCGCATCAGCAGGACGGAATTTCTGCGTGGAAGCTGGCGTGGAAAAGGGACTCCGCTTAGGCCGCCATGGTCACTTGACGAGGCCTCCTTTGTCGAGGTTTGTGACGGTTGCTCGGCTTGCATCGATGTCTGCCCGGAGCAGGTGTTGATTCGAGGCAGGGGGCGTTATCCCCTGATCGATTTTTCACGTGGTGAATGCACTTTCTGTCAGCGTTGCGTCGAAGTGTGTAAACCGGCGGCGCTGATTATTGAAGAGGGTGTTCCGCCGTGGAATCTGAAGGCAGCGATTGCCGGGAGTTGCCTGGCCATGCAGGCTGTCGTATGCCGCACCTGTGGTGAGCGCTGTGACGAAAATGCAATTCAATTCAAACTGGCGCTGGGTGGAATCTCCCGGCCCGAACTGGATGTGCAGGCCTGCACGGGTTGCGGAGCCTGCATCAAGCCCTGTCCGGTGCAGGCAATTACAATGACGCGGGAAAACACTATGGCGAATACTGATAGTGAGACACATCAAAAAGAGGGCGCTGCATTATGAGTATATGCAGTCTGGTTGTTCAGGCGCGCCCTGAAAATCTGGCGTCGGTCAGTGAAAATCTCTCCGCAATGGAGGGAGTCGAGATTCACGCCAGCAGTGAAGCTGGCAAACTGGTTGTTACCATTGATCATCCCCAGCGGGAAGTTTGCAGTCAAACAATGATGGATATGCAAAATATCCCGGGTGTGCTCAGTTCATCATTAATTTACGAGTATTTTGAAGAGAATCCGAATTCAGATCAGGAAGGAGATTAGAGTATGAAGATTACACGTCGAGATTTTATCAAGAGCCAGGCGATTGCCGCAGCTACCGCAAGTGCGGGCATTGCATTACCTGTCTCCATCGCCAATGCCGCCGACAAGGCGGACGATGGTATGCGCTGGGACAAGACAGCATGCCGTTTCTGTGGCACCGGCTGTTCCGTACTGGTTGGCGTCAAGGATGGCAAGGTTGTCGCCACCCAGGGTGATCCTGATGCGCCGGTCAACAAGGGCCTCAACTGCATCAAGGGCTACTTCCTGACCAAGATCATGTATGGCAAGGATCGTCTCACCAAACCGCTGCTGCGCAAGAAGGGTGGCAAGTATGACAAGGAGGGTGAATTCACAGAGGTCTCCTGGGACGAGGCGATGGACACCATGGCGGATAAATGGAAAGCCGCACTGAAAGATAAGGGGCCGTCCGGCGTCGGCATGTTCGGCTCCGGCCAATGGACCATCTGGGAGGGCTACGCTGCTTCCAAGCTGATGAAAGCGGGTCTGCGCTCCAACAACCTCGATCCGAACGCGCGCCACTGCATGGCGTCCGCTGTTGGCGCCTTCATGCGCACCTTCGGCATCGACGAGCCCATGGGCTGCTATGACGACCTGGAGCATGCGGATGTCTTCGTCCTGTGGGGTTCCAACATGGCGGAGATGCACCCCATCCTGTGGTCGCGCCTGGCGGATACCCGCTTGACCAAAGAGGGGTGTGAGGTGCATGTGCTGTCGACGTTCACCCACCGCTCTTTTGAACTGGCTGACAACGGCATCATCTTCAAGCCGCAGACAGACCTGGCGATCACCAACTACATCGCCAACTACATCATCGAGAACAAGGCCTATAACAAGGAGTTCATCGACAAGCATGTCAACTTCAACAAGACGCCGACCGATATCGGCTATGGCCTGCGTCCCGAGCACCCGCTGGAGAAGAAAAAGACAGGCAAAGGCGGCAAGCTGACCAAGATCACCTTCGAAGAGTTTGCCGAAGCAGTCAAGCCCTATACGCTCGACTATACTTCCGAGCTCTCGGGTGTTCCCAAGGAGCAGCTGGAGAAACTGGCCAAGGTGTTTGCAGATCCGAAGAAGAAGGTCACCTCCTACTGGACCATGGGCTTCAACCAGCATACCCGCGGCGTGTGGGTCAACAGCAATGTCTATAACATCCACCTGCTGATGGGTAAGATCTCCGAGCCAGGCAACGGACCTTTCTCTCTGACCGGTCAACCCTCTGCCTGTGGTACGGCGCGCGAGGTCGGCACCTTTTCCCACCGTCTCCCTGCTGACCTGGTGGTCAAGAAAGAGGGGCATCGCAAGGCTGCAGAGAAAATCTGGAAGCTTCCGGAAGGCACCATCAACCCCAAGCCGGGCTACCACGCGGTGCTGATGCATCGCAAGATGAAAGACGGCGAGATGAACTGCTACTGGCAGTTGTGCAACAACAACCTGCAGGCGGCAGCCAACTTCAATGATGAATCCTGGCCCGGCTGGCGCAACCCCGCCAACTTCGTTACCGTCTCCGATCCCTATCCGACGGTTTCGGCGATGGGAGCCGACCTGATTCTGCCGACAGCGATGTGGGCTGAAAAAGAGGGCGCCTACGGCAACTCCGAGCGGCGCACCCAGTTCTGGCGCCAACAGGTCAAGGCTCCCGGTGAATCTCAATCGGATATGTGGCAGATCATGGAGTTTGCCAAGCGTTTTACGGTTGAGGAGGCGTGGGGCGAAGAGCAGGTTGCCAAGATGCCTGAGTATGCCGGCAAGACACTCTACGACGTGCTGTTCGAGAATGGCCAGGTCAACAAGTTCCCTTACGAGGAGGGCACGGTCAAAGATGAGCGCGGCAACGTCTATGACAATGATGAGTCAGCGCACTTCGGCTACTACGCGCAGAAGGGGTTGTTTGAGGAGTATCGTAAATTCCAGTGGGAAGGGCCGAAAAAAGGCCATGAGATGGCGGAGTATGACGCCTATCACAAATCGCGCGGACTGCGCTGGCCGGTGCTCGACGGCAAGGAGACGCTGTGGCGATTCAGGGAGGGCTATGATCCGCATGTCAAGGCTTTCAACCCGGATGTCGCCAAGGGAGATGTCTACTTCTACGGCAACAAGGATGGCCGCGCCAATATCATCTTCGGCCCCTATGAGCCGCCTGCCGAGTCTCCGGACAAGGAGTACGATCTGTGGCTCTGCACCGGCCGCGTATTGGAGCACTGGCACTCCGGCTCGATGACGCGCCGCGTGCCCGAGCTCTATCGCGCCGTGCCTGATGCGGTGGTCTACATGCATCCCAAGGATGCAAAAAAACGCAGGCTGCGCTCCGGAGCCAAGATCAAGATTGTGACCAAGCGTGGTGAAGTCCTCTCCCGTGTCGAGACCCGTGGACGCAACACGCCTCCGGAAGGCCTGGTTTTCTTCCCCTGGTTTGACGCCGGCCGCCTGGTCAACAAGCTGACTCTGGATGCCACTGATCCGCTCTCCAAAGAGACGGATTACAAGAAGTGCGCATGCAAGGTGTTGAAGGCGTAAGCAACGGGAAATTGCCGCCGGTTGCTGCCGCCGGTATCTCCTGCTGTTGTCTGCCTGGTCGTTGCCATGAGTGATTCCGCTTCAAATAAACCTGCTTCAAAGGGGCGTCGCCGATTCCTGCTTGATTCGGCGCGCACCGCCTGTGGCGTCGGTTTGCTGGGTCTCGGCATTGGGATTTACTCCAAATCCGCCAGCTCGATGGCGCCAATGGCGATACGTCCGCCTGGCGCACTGGATGAAGCGGATTTTCTCGCCTCCTGCACGCGTTGCGGGCTGTGTGTCAGGGATTGTCCCTACAATATCCTCAAGCTGGCTGATGTTGGCGATGATGTTCCGACGGGCACCCCCTACTTTATGGCGCGCACCGATCCTTGTGAGATGTGTGAAGACATCCCCTGTATTCCTGTCTGCCCGACCGGAGCACTGGACCATAAACTCACGGATATCAACGAAGCTCGCATGGGGCTTGCGGTGGTGGTGGACCAGGAGACCTGCATCGCCTTTCTGGGGCTGCGCTGTGAAGTCTGTTTCAACGTCTGTCCGATCCGTGGCGATGCCATCACGCTGGACTATCGCCATAACGAGCGTTCCGGCAAACATGCCTTGTTTATCCCGATTGTTCACTCCGATGCCTGCACTGGTTGCGGCTTGTGTGAAAGAGCCTGCATCCTGGATGAAGCGGCAATCAAGATCTTCCCAATGCATCTCGCCAAGGGCGAGCTGGGTAAACACTACCGGCTTGGCTGGGAGAAGAAAGATGAGGCTGGCGGGTCACTGGTCACCCCTGATCAGGAGCATCGCTATAACCTGCCGGAAGGGATGAGTTACGACCATACGGGCGAGGGTCTGATTTTCGATCAGGCAAATGCGCCGGCAATGACAACTCCGGATGCCGCCATGGAGGAGGCTCCCTTCTCCAGCAACCCGCTGGATACCCTCAAAAAGGGCATCCAGGAGGCTGACTAGTGGCCAGATATACAGTTCTCGGCGCTGAAGCGATCCGGAAAAAAGGGTGGTGGCAGGCGTATAAGTGGCTGATTCTGAGACGCCTCAGCCAGGTTGGCATCCTGCTGCTGTTCATGCTGGGGCCATGGGCGGGTATCTGGATACTGAAAGGGAATCTCTCCTCGAGCCTGCTGTTTGATGTGGTGCCGATGACAGATCCGTTCGTGTTTCTGCAGATGCTGGCGACGGGCTACAGCGCCATTGCTGCTGAAGCTGTCATGGGGGCATTGATCATACTGGCTTTTTATCTGCTGGTTGGAGGCCGCCTCTTTTGTTCATGGGTATGCCCGGTCAACCTGGTGACAGATGCGGCTTTTTGGCTGCGCAGGCGACTCGGCATCAAGACAGGCGCCAATTTTTTGCGCAATACCAAATACTGGATGCTGGGCATGGTGCTGCTGGTTGCAGCAGTGAGCGGTGTGATGGCTTACGAGCTGGTCAATCCCGTATCGATGCTGCATCGCGGTATTATCTTCGGCATGGGGGTTGGATGGCTTTTGATAGCAGGAATATTTTTATTCGATCTGTTTGTTGCGAAACGCGGCTGGTGTACGAATCTCTGTCCCATGGGCGCCTTTTACGGGCTGCTGGGAAAGGTCAGCCCGATTCGTGTGCGCGCCGATGATCGCAGCAAGTGTGATGATTGCGCCGAATGCTTTGTGGTATGTCCCGAGCCACAGATCATACCGGCGATTCTAAAAGGAGAGGAGAAGGGTATCCCACCTGTGATTCTCTCCGGCGAGTGTACCAACTGCGGACGTTGTATCGATATCTGCGGTGAAGATGTGTTTCACTTTGGATTGCGATTCGATCGATCCAAAGCTGCGCTCTCCAAACAGGAGACGAACGCAGCGCTACTTAAACAACAATGATTATTCAGTTCAACATGGTCTGATGGAGGCTGTTATGAAAAAAGTGATATTGACGACAGTGGCGGGAGCCGTAATGATGATTCAGGCTCCACTTGCCATGAGTGGAGAGGTTGCATCGCTGCGCGGTGACAACAAGCTTGAGGTCGAGGCGCAGATGTTCGAGAAAAAGAAGCCGATACAGGTTCAGGGAGGGATCAAGCGCAACTGGGATCTGCAGCCGCCGAGTATCCCGCATGACATCGAGAAAGACCGCGTCAGTCTGCAGGAGAATACCTGTATGAGATGTCACAACAAAGAGAACCACGAAAAAGAGAAGGCGCCGGAGATTGGTGAAACCCACTACAAGGATCGTGATGGCAAAGTGTTGACGAAACTCTCATCGCGCCGCTATTTCTGCCGCCAGTGCCATACGCCACAGGCTGATGCGCCGGCTCTGGTCGAGAATACTTTCTGACAGGCTGGCCGTTTTTTGAGAAGGTGGCAACTGGAGTCATCTCTGCTCAGGGTGGAGAGTGTGCCGTTGCTGCTCTATTTTATGCGGAAAAATATTTCGGGGAGTCGTCATGACGACAACACATAGAAAAAGAGTAATGATGGGTTTTGCATCAATGACACTGCTGGTTGGCATCGTGCTGGGTGTTATCCTGTGGGGTGGCTTTAACTGGTCGCTTGCGATGACGAATACAGAGGAGTTCTGTATCTCCTGCCATGAGATGAAGGATAACGTCTATGAGGAACTGCAGGAGACGGTGCATTTCACCAATCGCACCGGAGTCAGGGCAACCTGTCCCGACTGCCATGTGCCCAAAGAGTGGATCTATAAGGTCAAGCGCAAGATCCAGGCATCAGCCGAGTTGTATCACAAGTTTATGGGAACCATCGATACCAAGGAGAAGTTTGAGGATTATCGCCTGACGATGGCG
>JAIVTC010000127.1:0-2852 GCA_048629055.1 Candidatus Bathyarchaeota archaeon | reverse complement strand
TGGTTATTGTGTAAGAAATCCGGGAGATTCGGAAAATGATCGAGATCTTCCGGCCGGTCCAGGTCATGATGCCAGGTCGTGGTTGCATAGTTCCAGCCAAGTTGTTCCATGCGATTGCGTGTTATCTCCCAGACGTTCTCTGTTCCCCATGGCATCTGTCGAAACAGAGATGCTGATGTCCGGCGCAGTCCCAGCTGGTAATAGCCGCCGTCGAATGCGGGGCCGGCGACTGCGTCGATGCCGTTGTGCATGGCATCAATGGCTTGCTGGACATCGCCGGCTTCCAGATCAGGACAATCCGTGCCGAGGATGATAGCCCACGGCGCTGAGCGAAGCGTGGTTTCGAAGGCATGCTGCATGCGTGATCCCAAATCCTGGCCGCTCTGAAGTTTAAGCGCTATGCCATATCGTTCTGCACATGACTGAAAAAAGGGATCCTCCGTTGAGGGTGAACACCAGAGGGTGATATTCACGTCTCTAAGCGGCTGAAGCTGGAAAAGTGTTTGATCAACGAGGGAAGCATGCATGTGTGCAGCGCCAATTTTCCCTAGCGCAGGAATTAGTCGAGTCTTGCACTTGCCAGGTACCGGCGCACGGGCAAACACCATGATGTCGCCTTTGTGCTGCAATGCCTTCATCGGTATTGACGCGCCAAATCTGCCGGATTCACACCCAGCCAATAGGCCAGGCGAAGCCTCCACATCAGTACAATGGTACGCAATATCCCTTCTCTCTCCCAGCGTCGGCTCGATGTGATCAGTTTGCGGGAGAGGCACAGCGGTTTCCCTGCGGCTCTCTTCAGGCGCTTGCTGATGTCGATATCCTCCATCAGTGGAATGTCGGCGAAACCGCCAATGCGCTTGAAGGCGTCACGACGCATAAAGATGCCCTGGTCGCCGGTGGCGATGCCGCTGAGGCGCGAGCGCCAGTTCATCATCTGTGCGATGATGCGCAAGGCTGCTGTATCTCCTGAAAGCCGGATGTCGAAGCGTCCCCACTCTTTTACAGAATCGTGCAGTGCATTATGCAGAAGCACGTCTGTATCAGGGGCCATGCACGTATCAGCGTGGACGAACCAGAACAGATCACCGCTGGCGGCAGCGGCGCCGGCATTCATCTGTGCAGCCCGTCCGGCTGATGAACAGAGCACCAGGTCAACCAGTGGTTTGGCAAGGGCAATGGTGTTGTCGCTACTGCCGCCATCGACAAGGAGCACCTGGTGGCCGCGCTCGCGCATGGGTTGCAGAGCAGTTAAGGTGTCTGCAATCGTAGCTGCTTCGTCCAACGCAGGAATGATGACGGAGATCATTGAAGTTATCTAAGGAACCTCTGAATGAATCGATGGGATGGGGGGTTGGGGGAAGGGCCATCATAAACTGGATTGTAAACCATTGATATATCTCCCTTCCCCCATAGAAAAACTTGTATGGGGGTTCTGATAGGAGCGCGCAGCGATTCAATCAGAGCTTCCCTAACTCAAGGCTCCGCCGCAGCTGCTTCCCTGCCCGGCGGTGCAGCCGTAGCAGTGGTTGGCGATGGTGACCGGGTTGCCGCTCAGATCATGCTGCATTAAATCACGCAGATGCGGTCTGGAGTTGTCTGCTATCGGCAGAGGCAAATCGAGCATCTGGTTGAAATCACAGTCATAGAGATATCCTTGCCAGTCGATGCTGATCAGTGTGCGGCACATCACCTCCTCCAGGTTGGAGTCGAGGTGAGCGCTCTTGAGCAGCGTCATGTAATCATCGAATCCACCTTTCGAGATCAGGGTGCTGCCAAAGCGTTTGATCGGCATGTTGGTGAGCGTGAAGAGTTGATTGAAGAGGATGCCCAGCTTGCCAAGCTCTCTTCTGTAATCTGCTTCCAGCGTGGATTGAGGAGGTGGCAAGGAAGCGCCTGCCGGGTTGAAGACAAAGTTCAGGGTGAGTCCGCTGCCATCCTGTCCATACCCTGCTCTATTGAGTTTTTTGATCGCAGTGATACTGTTTTCGTATGCGCCTTTCCCACGTTGTGCATCGACGTTTTCCTGCAGGTAGCAGGGCAGGGAGGCGACTACCTCTACCAGGTGCGCAGCAAGAAATGCAACCAGTTCCTCTTGTCCCGGTTCGTTGAGTATGGTCAGGTTGCAGCGGTCGATCACATGCAGGCCGAGCTCGCGGGCTGTAGTGACCAGATGGCGAAACCCGGGGTTGAGTTCCGGCGCCCCACCGGTGAGATCAATGCTCTTGATATCATTGGCGCGGCAATAGTCGAGGATGAGCCCGATGGTTTCCGTCGACATCTCTTCACTGCGATTAGGGCCTGCGTTGACATGGCAGTGCAGACAGCTCTGGTTGCAGCGGTATCCGAGATTCACCTGCAGGGTGGTGAGGGATTTGCGCGAGATGGCCGGGAAATCCGTTTGTTTCAAGAGTGGCAGTGTGGGATGCATGATGGTTATTGGTATTGACTGATGGCGATATTATAGAACCTTCATAGCCCACATTTCTTTCACATCTACAAGGTCATTGCGAGGAGCCTCAGCGACGCGGCAATCTGCTTGAGATGGCCACGCTCTGCTGCTGACCACGATTGAAACGATACGCAAACCGTAGGCCGGATGAGCGGTAGCGAAATCCGGCAACACAACTAAAACACCAGCACCTTATCTGCCGCCGTGGTGCGCTCGGCCACTTCCGGCATGGTGCTGCGCCGCGCTCCTGGCACGATGTCATCGTCCGTCAGACCGCGGGCATCCATGCAGGTGCCGCAAGCCAGCACCTCGCCATTGCGCGCAACGGATTTCAGCATCAGTTCGATGTTGTAGAACCCCTGCGGCACCTTTTGGCCGCTTTTGGCGCAAGTGACCGCAT
>JAIVTC010000126.1:0-3065 GCA_048629055.1 Candidatus Bathyarchaeota archaeon | reverse complement strand
TCTATGTGGTCGATGCAGAGAAGCGGCTGCAGCGGCGTCCTGTGAGCGCGGCTGCACGCGGCTCTGACTACGTCATTATCAAACAGGGTCTCAAGGCAGGCGAGCAGATCGTGCTCTCGGATCTCGCACCGGCCATCGACGGCATGCTGCTGGAGACTGTTGATGATGAGGAGGCTCTGCAGCAGCTGCTCGCAGCAGTCAAGGGTGACGGCAAGTGATCAGCTTTTTCGCCAAACACCCGACGGCGTCAAACCTGTTGATGTTGTTTTTGCTGGTGCTCGGCGTCTCTGCACTGCCGACACTGGAGCGAGAAACCTTCCCGGAGTTTGCTCCCCAGGAGCTGCAGATCACGGTGCCCTATCCCGGAGCCTCGCCCGAGGATGTTGAACTGGCAGTCTGTCTACGCCTTGAAGATGCTGTTGACAGCGTCAACGATGTCGATGAGATGCGTTGCCAGGCAGTCGAAAACAGCGCCAGCATGATTGTCAAGATGACCGAGAAGGGCCGTTTTACGCAGTTCATGGATGATGTCAAGAGCGAAGTCGAGGCGATCGACGATTTTCCCGATCAGGTTGAACTGCCTGTTATCCGGCAGCTGGGGCGTACAGACCAGGTGGTTTCACTGGCCGTCAGCGGGCCGATGAGCACCCCGGATCTCAAAGCCTACGCAGAGCAGATCAAGGATGGTTTGCAGCGCCTGCCATTGGTGTCGCAGGTCACGGTAAACGGATTTTCCGAGCACCAGCTGCAGGTGCTGGTTACTGCCGAGACCCTGCAGCGCCACAGCCTCAGCATCAGCGACATCTCCAATGCGATCGCTCGCCAGAGCGTCGATTTGCCGGCCGGCGCGATCGAAACGCAGCAGCGAAATTATCTGATCCGCTTCATGGATCAACGGCGCACCACCGAAGAGTTGAAACAGCTGGTGATCATCGGCGCCAGCGGCAGCGGTGGAGAGCTGCGTCTCGATGATATCGCCACCATTCGCGATACCTTTGAACTGGATGAAGAGAAGATTCTCTTCAATGGCGAACGTGCGGCGCTGCTGCAGATCAATAAAGCCAAGAGTGACGACACCCTGCGGGTTTTTGATGCGGTAGAAGCTTTCGTCAAGCATGAACAGCAGCTGGCTGCGCCCGGTGTCAAATTGACGCTGACCAATGACAACTCCAGCATCGTGCGCAGCCGCCTGCAGATACTGGTCTCCAACGGCTTGCAGGGACTGGTGCTGGTGTTCATCGTCATGTGGTTTTTTTTCAAGTTTCGCTTCGCCTTCTGGGTGGCGCTTGGGCTGCCGGTGTCGTTCCTTGGAGGTCTCTTTATCCTCTCGCTGCTGGGGCAGTCGATCAACATGATCAGCATGGTGGCGCTGCTGATCTCGCTTGGTCTGTTGATGGATGACGCCATCGTCATCTCCGAGAATATCGCCACCCATCTGCGCAACGGAAAATCCGCACTGCGCGCCGCCATCGACGGCACCAAACAGGTGATGCCCGGAGTGCTCTCCTCGTTTGCAACATCCTTTGCCGTGTTTGTGCCGCTGGCGTTTCTCAGCGGCAATATGGGCAAGGTGCTGCAAGTCATACCTGTCGTATTGATCGCCGTGCTGGCAATCAGTCTGCTCGAGGCGTTTCTGATTCTGCCGCATCACCTTGCACATGCCCTCAAGGGGCGTGAACGGGACAATGACAAGCTGTCGGGATTCCGTCTGCGTTTTGACAACGGCGTCGAGTGGCTGCGCAACAAGGCCCTCGGCAGCGTCGTGGACCTTGTCATCACCTGGCGCTATCTCTTCCTGGGGCTGGTCGTGGCGCTGTTTCTCGTCTCCATCGGCATGCTTGCCGGCGGCCACCTGAAGCGCATTGCATTTCCGGATATTGACGGCGACTCCATCGAGGCGCGCCTGCTGTTGCCGCAGGGAACGCCGTTGTGGCGCACCGAGGAGACCGTGGCAAAGATTACCGACGCACTGCAGCGCGTCGATGATCACTACACGCCGCTGCAGCCGCAGCAGCAGAAGCTGGTGCAGGATGTCACCATCCGTTATAACCAGAATCTCGATGCCAACGAAACGGGAACCCATGTGGCGACCATCAGTGTGGATCTGCTGACCGCCGAGGAGCGGATTGGCCGCACCGATGACTTCCTGAATCGATGGCGCAGTGAACTTGGCCCGCTTGCCGACGTCATCAGCCTGAATTTCAAGGAGCCCCAGGTCGGCCCGGCGGGACTGGCAATCGAGGTGCGTTTGCAGGGTGATGATATGCGGCAGCTCAAACAGGCGTCGCTGGAGTTGCAGCAGTGGCTGCGGCAGTATCAGGGCGTCATCAATCTCTCGGACGACCTGCGCCCCGGCAAGCCCGAGATTCGTCTGCATCTGAAACCTGGAAGCCTTGCCTTCGGTCTGGATGCCGTCACCATCGCCACCCAGCTGCGTGCTGCCTTCTTCAGCATCACTGCCGACGAGGTGCAGTCCGGCAACGAATCCTACGAAATCAGCGTGCGTCTCGATGACTCCGGCCGGGACCAGGTGAGTGACCTGATGGATTTTCGTATCGTCACCGCCGCCGGAGACCAGGTGCCGTTAAGCACGGTCGTCGATGTTGAACTGGACAAGGGATATGCGCGCATACAACGCATCCAGGGCATCAGGACGGTCACCATCACCGCCGACGTCGATACGGAATTTGGCAATGCCGACCAGATCCTCAAAGCAACCGGTGAAAACTTTTTGCCGGGGTTGAGAGAGCGATTTGCAGATATCAGCATCGTCATCGAAGGGCAGGCAGCAGAGTCGGGCAAGACCGGCTCTTCCATGGTGCGTGGCTTTGCAATCGGCCTGGTGGCAATTTTCATCCTGCTGAGCTTTCAGTTCCGCAGTTATATCGAACCCATCGGCGTCATGGTCGCCATTCCGCTGTCGATGATCGGCGTCATCTGGGGACACGTGCTGATGGGGCTGGAGATCTCCATGCCCAGCATCATGGGGGCGGTGTCGCTGGCCGGCATCGTCGTCAACAACTCCATTCTGCTGGTGGAGTTTCTCAAGCTGCGCGCTGCCGAAG
>JAIVTC010000125.1:0-2011 GCA_048629055.1 Candidatus Bathyarchaeota archaeon | reverse complement strand
CCTATGACGAGGCCTGTGTGTATGCAGAGGCTTTGGCGGAGAAGAAAAACCTGACTTTCATTCATCCATTCGACGATGTCGATGTCATTGCCGGCCAGGGAACTGTCGGCATGGAGATCCTGCGTCAGCACGCTGCGCCGATCCACAGCCTGTTCGTGCCTGTCGGCGGCGGCGGCTTGATCGCCGGGGTTGCGGCCTACGTCAAGGCGATCTGCCCGCATACGCGCATCATCGGCGTCGAGCCGGAAGATACACCGACGCTGCATCGCGCCATGAAGGCTGGCCGCCGTGTGACATTGAAGCAGGTGGGGCTGTTTGCAGATGGCGTGGCGGTGCGGCAGATCGGCAAAGAGACGTTTCATGTCGCGCGTCAACTCGTCGAGGAGGTGGTGCTGGTCACCACGGACGAGATCTGCGCGGCCATCAAGGATATCTTCGAGGATACCCGCTCGATTGCCGAACCGGCGGGCGCACTGGCGGTTGCCGGCATGAAGCGCTACGTGAGTGCGAATCAAATCAGCGGTGAAAGGCTGGTGGGCATCGTCAGCGGCGCCAACATGAATTTTGATCGCCTGCGCAATGTTGCCGAGCGGGCCGAGATCGGCGAGCAGCGTGAAGCATTGGTTGCTGTGCATATTCCGGAAGTGCCGGGAAGCTTTCTGAAATTCTGCAGCCTGCTGAAGAAGCGCAGCATTACGGAGTTCAACTATCGCTATGCGGATGAGCGCGAGGCTTATGTCTTCTGCGGGATCGAACTGGGCCATGGCGACGAGGAGCGCCAGCTGCTGCTGCAGCTGCTGTCAGAGCATGGCTATACGGCAACTGACCTGACGGACAATGAGACGGCAAAATTGCATATCCGCTATATGGTTGGCGGTCACGCGCCCAAGGTGACGCATGAAAAGCTGTTTCGCTTTCAGTTTCCCGAGCGCCCCAGGGCGCTGCTGGATTTTCTTGCCCAGGTGGGAACGCGCTGGAATATCAGCCTGTTCCACTACCGCAACCACGGCGCAGCCTATGGGCGGGTGCTGATCGGTATTCAGCTGAAGTCCAACAAGGAGAAAAAGGCGTTCACGGCATCCATGGATGAGCTGGGATACCGCTACTGGGACGAGAGCGACAACCCCGCCTACCACATCTTCGCTTCGCCATAAAATTCCCTCTCCCCGGGGAGAGGGCCAGGGTGAGGGGATTATGAGTCTGGCTTTATACTATGCCGCCAGGTTTGAAGCCCCTCACCCCAACCCTCTCCCGGTGGGAGAGGGAGTCAAGCCCGCCAGGCAATCCTCGATCTGCCGAAACCTGGCCTGTGCGTCGTCCGGAATCGGATCCATGCTGCCCAGCAGCTGCCGCGCATCGGCAATCGTCTGCTCAAGCTGTTCGGCATCAAAAATCTCCAGCGCCGCAGCAAGTCCCTCTTCGGCTTCACTCAGCAGCGCGGGAACCAGCTCCTGTGGCTGAATGCGGGTGTCAGGATCCAGCATATCGGCAACGATGGGGTGCTCCAGCAGGCGAAAGTGGATGGTGCGCGCCAGCACCTCGTCCTCGAGCTGCTGCTGTGCAAGAGTGTCATTGCCGGCTGAGGCGCGCACGGTTTTCATGATCACCTCCAGAAGCTGTGAAATCGCCTGCTTGTTGCTGCGCTGGTCATCCGCCAGGGTGCAGGCTTTCTCATAGGATTGATCGAGATCGGCCTTGAGGTCGAGGATCACCTGGCTCTCTTCATTAGGGCTGAGCGTGATGGCGCGCTGCACCAGTGTGCGCAATTCAGTGAGGTAGTTGAGCAGCTCATCGTTGTCGCGCCGCTGAACCTCGAGCAGATCTTCATCACTGTAGTCGATGATCGGCTCGTCAAACAGGGGATTGTCGAGCTTGCGCAAAAAATGACGCTCATGACGTCCGGGAAGATTGCTGAAGGTGACTTTCATGCCAATTTAGTTATTTTGCTAATATCACGCCGGCCTGTTTGCCGAGCTTTTTGTCAAAGGTTAACAACTTCAGTTTTTCCCGC
>JAIVTC010000124.1:0-5298 GCA_048629055.1 Candidatus Bathyarchaeota archaeon | reverse complement strand
TCATTCCGGCGAAGGACGGAATCCAGAAAATCGTCAAACCCCATGGATCCCGGCCTTCGCCGGGATGACGCGGCTTCAAATACATCATTTCGCCCGCTGCGAATGATCCTGGTGATCCTGGCTCTGCTGCTGTTCATCTCCTTTGCGGCTCAATGGTATGGCCGAAACATCACCATGCCGCGCTACTGTAAAGACCCCGTGGGAACCATCGAGCGCGTGCGCGAGGTGTTGACCAGCAAGGAGCCTGCGGGTGACGGGGACAGAAAACCCTATATCATCGCTGCACGCCTGACGTTTCTGCTGCCTCGCGAAAGCGATGAGCAGCTGGATCCCTATATCGAAAGATTACAACGCCACATCGATCAGCAATGCCGATAATTCACCCGCCAGCAGCGCCGACCCATCTTGGTCTGATCAAAAATTTCATCACCATTTTTGCGCCCATCTGCCTGCTGCTGCTGATTATCGGTGCGATGCACTATTACACCTTCTACACCACCGAGCGCTCCGCGATCGAATCCACGGAATCGTTGAATGTCGATCTTGCCCACCGCATGATCATGGAGGAGATTGCAGATGTGGTGAGAGACCTGCGTTTTCTTGCCGAGCACATAGAGACCCGGGGCCTGCCGAAATCACTCTCATGGTCTCGCGAGCAGGAGATTGCAGATGAATTCAGGATATTCGCCGGCAACAAGGGACTCTATGATCAGATTCGCTACCTGGACAAAAACGGCCTGGAGATTGTCCGGGTTAACTATAATGGCGGAGATCCTGAAATCGTTCCTTTTGCCGCCCTGCAGAACAAGTCGAACCGCTACTACTTTCGTGAAGCGCTGGCCCTGGAGCGCGGCGGCATCTATCTCTCCCGCTTTGACCTGAATGTTGAAAATGGTGAAATCGAGCAGCCATTCAAACCAGTGATACGCTTTGGCGCCCCGGTATTCGATCACAATGGCAGCAAGGGCGGCATAGTCCTGCTCAACTATCTTGGCGCCCGGCTGATCGAAAACTTCACCCGCGCCGCTGCGAACATTGCTGATCATATCGAGCTCATCAACAGCAGCGGATACTGGCTCAGCAGTCCAAATCCCGAGGATGAATGGGGCTTCATGCTGGAGAAAGATATCCGCTTTCAAAACAGCAACCCTGACGCCTGGGAAAAAATATCGAACAGTAATAACGGTCAGTTTGAAACCCCGGAAGGACTCTTCACCTTCACGACTATCTATCCACTGCGCGCCGCCCCTGCAGACAACTCCGCTGCCGACACAACTCCAGCCGGCAGTCTCAAATCAGATATGCAATGGAAAATCATCTCCCATATATCTGCAGATGAGATCACTTTTACTCTCACTCAATTTCTGGCAAACAATGCGGCGCTCTATCTCTCCATGTTCGGCCTGGTCTTCTTCGGCGCCGGATTGCTGGCGCGCACGCGGCATCTGCATCATATTGCTGAAGCACAGCGTGATTACGAGCAGCACTTCCGCCAAACCATGGAAAATATCAACCTGGCGGCCGTTGCCGTAAACAGGGATGGAAGGATCACTTTTTGCAACAACTACTTTCTGCGCATCACCGGCTGGCAGAGAGATGAAGTGATAGGCCAGGATTGGGTGGAGAAATTTGTTTCACAGGAGAGCAAGCGAGAAATTTCCAGCATCATCCCATTGATGGATGACCCGGAGCAATTCCCTTCACAGCTGGAGTTTCTGGTCAAAACACACAATGGTGAGCCAAGACTCATCTCCTGGAACAACACGCCGTCATTCGACAGCAAAGGCCATGTCATCGGCGTCACAGGCATCGGCAAGGATATTACCGACATACGGCGCACCGAGGCAAATCTGCTCAAGCTCTCCCAGGCCGTAGAGCAGAGCCCAAGCACGGTCATGATTACGGATACCCGGGGGAATATTGAATATGTGAATCCAAAATTCACACAGATTTCCGGTTATGATGCGGAAGATGTCATTGGGAAAAACCCGCGTGTACTGAAATCCGGTGAAACCACAAACAATGAATACAGCGACCTGTGGCAAACAGTCAAAGATGGCGGCGAGTGGCGCGGTGAATTTCATAATCGCCGGAAAAACGGCGATCTCTACTGGGAATCAGCCGCCATCTCGGCGATTCGAAACAGTGACGGAGAGATCATCAATTTCCTGGCGCTGAAAGAGGACATCACCGAGAAAAAACGCATGGAAGCGGAAATCGAGAGCCAGAACCGCGAGCTTGTCCACTCCGAGACCCTGGCTGTCATGGGACGCATGGCCAGCATGATCGCCCACGACCTGCGCAACCCGCTCTCTTCGGTAAAAATGACGCTGCAGATTCTTGAAAAAAAATCCGGCAAAGCGGTCAGCGCCGATACCCGGGAGCTGTGCCAGATTTCTCTTGAGCAGATCCGTTACATGGAGGAGATCCTCTCCGACATGCTCTCATACTCGCGCCCTGACGCACTGAAACCCGAGTGGATCAGCATCGACAAAGTCATCGATATGGCCATCAGCCTGTCGCAACGTCGCCAGGAGGAGCAACGGGTAAAACTTCATACCGATTACCAGCCCGGGCTACCCACGCTCTATGCGGATGCCACAAAACTGCGCCAGGTGTTTTCCAACCTGATCTCCAATGCCCTGCAGGCAACCCGGGGAAGTGACAACGCCCAAGTCAATGTAGAAGCAATGGTTGACCTTGGCCTCGAGGGCACCTCCATTCGTGTTGATATCTGCGACAACGGGCGCGGAATCAGCAGCGAAGAGCGGGATAAAATATTTGAGCCCTTCTTTACCACACGTGCGAAAGGAACAGGCCTCGGCCTGGCCATCGTCAAGCGTATTCTGGATCAACACAAGGCAACCATTAGCATCTCTGACAATCTCCCCAAAGGCAGCTGCATTACAGTCATACTGCCAGTCAGTCCGCAAAGAGACTAGTGCAGCGATGCATACATATATGGCAGTAACAACAATAACTGAACACGTCATCCCGGCGAAGGCCGGGATCCATAGAATTAACCGCTTACAAGTCAAGAGAAATGGATTCCGGCTAAAAGCATGCCGGAATGACGGGGTTTTGCCAGGAACCTGTATGAGAGAATCACAACTATGAGTAAAATTCTTATTGTCGACGATGATCTTGCCAGCAGCCGCACCCTGCAGCTGCATCTTGGCAGTCAGGAACACCAGGTCAAGCTCGCTGCAGGCGTGGATGAAGGAGTAGAAATTGCCGATAGCTATCAACCCGATCTGATCATCCTGGACATCAGGATGCCGGGGCGCTCCGGCCTGGAAGGGCTGCCCGACTTCAAGGCGCTGCTGCCCAATGTGCGTGTCATCATGATCACCGCCTTCCATGACATGGAGAGCACCATTGAAGCGATGCAGCAGGGAGCGGATGACTATATCCATAAGCCCATCGACATCGATGAGCTGGATGCCTCCATATCCAAACTCTGTGCCGCTGAAGAGGATAGTGAACAGCTGTTTTTATCCACCAACCTGGAAAACAGGAGTAATCAATTCAGCATGGTCGGACGCAGCCGGGTCATGAAGGAGGTCTTCAAGACCATCGGCCTGGTTGCAAAAAGCCCTGCGACGGTGTTGATCACCGGCGAATCGGGAACAGGCAAGGAGCTGGTGGCCCGCGCAATTCACCGCGCCGGCAAAACGCCGCACGGCCCCTTCATTGCAGTCAACTGCGCCGCGCTGGTAGAGACACTGCTCGAATCCGATATGTTTGGACACGAAAAAGGGGCCTTTACCGGTGCTGTCGGCCGCCAGGAGGGGAAGTTCTCTCTCGCCCGCGGCGGCAGCATCTTCCTCGACGAGATCGGCGAACTCTCGCTCTCCATGCAGGCAAAGCTGCTGCGGGTATTGCAATACAAGGAGTACACTCCCCTGGGAGCCAAGCAGATTCAACATACGGACGCCAGGATCATTGCTGCAACCAACGTGGAGATGGAACAAAAGATCAAACAGGGCGGCTTCAGAGAGGATCTCTACTATCGTCTGCAGGTGGTCAACATCCACCTGCCGCCATTGCGGGAGCGTAGAGAGGATCTTCTCGACCTGATGCAGACATTGCTGAACCGCATCAACCGCGAACTGCACAGCAACGTGACTCACATCACCCGGGATGCCCTCGCCTGCATGACAGCCTATGAGTGGCCGGGCAATGTGCGAGAACTGGAAAATGTGCTGATGAAAGGCATCGCCCTGTCGCACAGCAACACCTTTACGCCGGAACTGCTGCCGGATTACATCTGTAGCCTCACGACGATTGACAAGCCTCAGCCCATTGAAAAACCGGTCTCTGAATTGAGCCTGGAGGAGATGGAAAAAATCCATGTCGCACGCGTACTGGAGTCAACAGCATGGCACAAGGGTAAAGCCTGCGAAATTTTGAATATCTCACGCCCGCGCCTGCGGCGCATGATCAATCATTACAATTTGACGCCGCCGACAGAGAGCGAGGATGAATAACGATATCAGTTTGCAGTCGTCAGTATGCAGTTTGCAGTAAAGACATGGAACAAAAACTATATCTGCAAACTTCCTTTTCTGATTTTGCTGCCTACTGCAAACTGATGACTGCAAACTTTCTTTTTACTGACGACTGCCAACTCTCTTTAGATTAGAACCATGGATTCCCCATGAAGAGGTAGAAGCTGCTGTCTCCAGTATCAGCGTATCCATAACCGAAGTAGAGCGGCGCCAGCGCGTTGTCGAGCCCCAGAAAGAGGCTGCCGGAGGTAATGGTATCGCTCAGGATATCACCGGAGTTCATCCATGTATTGCCGCTCTCCAGGCTGGCGCCGGCATAAGCCTGGACGAGTTTGTTCTTGAATAACCGGCGTTGATAAACCATGGATGCAAATGCAGCGTGCTGTCCGGAGAGCTGGTTTTCTTGCAATCCCGACAGATTCAGGAAGCCCCCCATCTGAAACATATTCTGTAGAGGCGCGTCATCTCCCGGTGTCGTTTCGTAAGAGATCCGCCCCAGCAAGGTATTTTTCCCCCAGCTCTTCGCCCCTATCGACATAAAACCGAGCTGTTCGAAATCGTCATCCGCTCCAAGAAATTCACGTGAGAGCAAACCATCCAGCTGCATAAGATAACCCATCCTTGGGAAATTAACAGAGTCCAGGTTATCCACAGAAAACCGCAGGTAGATCTCGCCGCTGTTAAAGTCGTAATCCTGCATATCGTTCAGGCCGGTCAATATATCAACATTACCGATCTTCCCCCTGTAACCACCACGAATCTCACCCCAGTAGCCCAGGTTCATGCC
>JAIVTC010000123.1:0-8041 GCA_048629055.1 Candidatus Bathyarchaeota archaeon | reverse complement strand
ATTTGGTAGCCCATTATATGGTGTTCGTTTGAAGAATAAACAAGAATGTTGGAGCAGCACCGGACAACCCCCTCTCCCCGGGGAGAGGGTTAGGGTGACGGGTGAGGTCAGGGGTGAGGTAAGGGGTCGCAATTCACTTCACGGCCAAGTAAAATGCCTGCATTCATCAAGCAGCAGAGAGACAACATGAGCATCAAATCCGACCAGTGGATACGCCGCATGGCGCAGCAGCACAACATGATCGAACCTTTCATCGAGGGGCAGGTGCGTGACGCAGACGGCAATCGGGTGATCTCGTACGGTACCTCCAGTTACGGCTATGATGTGCGCTGCGCCGATGAGTTCAAGATTTTTACCAATATCAACTCTGTCATCGTGGATCCGAAGAACTTTGATGAAGAGAGCTTTATTGATGTGAAATCGGATGTCTGCATCATCCCTCCAAACTCGTTTGCGCTGGCGCGCACCGTGGAGTATTTGCGTATCCCGCGTAACGTCCTGACCATCTGTCTTGGCAAGTCGACCTATGCCCGCTGCGGCATCATCGTCAATGTCACGCCGCTGGAACCTGAATGGGAGGGGCATGTGACGCTCGAGTTTTCCAATACATCACCGCTGCCGGCAAAAATCTATGCCAACGAAGGCGTGGCGCAGTTTCTCTTTTTTGAATCCGACGAAGTGTGTGAAACCTCCTACCTGGATCGCGGCGGCAAGTATCAGGGGCAAAAAGGGGTGACGCTGCCCAAGTCCTGATTGATGCAGAATCATTCCATGGTAGCCGTAGGATGTGCTGAGCTTGCGAAGCGCATCTGTCGCGTATTTCTCGATTGATGCGCTTCGTCCCTCAGCACATCCTACGTTCAATTGTTTGTTGTGTGACGGCGAATAATCTAAATATATAGAGCCTCTTGCAAAACTCTCACGACCTCATTCCGGCTAAAAGCATGCCGGAATGACGGAGTTTTGCAGGTACCTCTATAGTTCTAATTTAAGATGCTGAATTTACTTTTTGACTTGCAACATTTGATTGCACCTGGTGCATGCACGCTGCTGCCCCTGCACCATTTTCCGATGCGTGCGCATCGCGATGCGGTGCTCCTGACAGCCGCATTGATAGAGCACGCGGCGCTCCCTGCGAACCGGTATCTGTGAAACGTCGTACTGATGGCGCACCTCGGCTGGTACGCCAAACAGGTACATGACCGCTTTCCACTCATTGCCGTGCGGACGCGCGTGGCTCCTTATTTTGCTTCTGATGAAGAGCTGAAAGACCACGTAGTGCGCAACTTCATGCGGTACCGTATGTTCCAGGTTGTCATCGAAGTAGAGAGAGAAGAGCTGGCTGTTGAAGCGCAGTTCAGCCTGATTCTTACTGCCGCGAAACTGTCCCGCAGCCGCTCCACGCAGATCAAACTTTAATTGCGGGGATGGAATCTTTCGCTGAAACTTTTTTTCGGCAAGTCCGAGGCAGTGGTTGACTCTCTCTTCGATGGCGGTGAGTTGCTTTGCGTTTAATTGTGTCGAATGGGGCATTGAATGATTCGATGAATGCTTTATTGGATGCTTTATTGAATATAACGATTCGCTTTTCCCTGAATCTCTTTGATGCGCCGGTTGCGGCGCTTCTCTTCTTTGGTGGGCGGGTTGGCGCGATGCCACTTCAGCAACAGCTTTTTCTGTCTGGAAAATAGCTTCAGGTTATAGGTGTCAGCCATGTAGAGCATGGCACGTGCAATTTTCCCGCGGGCTGACGGGGCGGGCTCAACCTTCCTCTTGTGAAAATCCACTTCAAAATCGCACTCCTTGTAATAGTACTTCTCACCCTTGATGAGGTCGTAGGCCATCGCACTGCGGGTCTTGTTGACCTTTGCCAGGGCGGGGTACAAGTTGTGCATGTCAGCTTCGATGCGGTTAAAACGCCTGCTGGTGCGACGGCACTTGTTACGGTCGCCGCAATGCAGCGTTTTTGTGACCCAACTCATGGGGAAGACATGCTCGATGTTGATCTTCTTGCCATGGCGGCTGGAGAAGTGTTTGCCGCAGTAGAGTGTCGTGCCGCCGCGGGGATAGAGCTTGTTCCAGAATAGTGGACGGACCTCCCTGTAGGTTGATGCATCTCCTGACTGTACGGCGGATTGCGACTCCCGTTCGTAGCCAGCGATCAGCATGGCAAGGAACAGTGCTACAACTGTGAATGTTTTCCATGGCATGGTAGATATATTTTAACTTCCCAATAAGCCCATGCAAAGTTGGGTCTGCATAGGATGTGCTGAGTGCAACGAAGCGCATCAATCGCGAACGATGCGCTTCGCAAAGCTCAGCACATCCTATGTCCGGAGGGGCTGATGCTACCGATATTCTCTCGCCAGCTCAACATAGTGCTCGGCCGAATAGCGCAGAAATTTTAACTCTCTTTCGGTCAGCGGGCGGATCTTTTTTGCCGGGCTGCCGAGATAGAGATAGCCGCTCTGCAGGGTCTTGTTCTCCGCGACCAGGCTGCCGGCGCCGATGATGACATCATCCTCGACAACGGTCTTGTCCATGATGATCGTTCCCATGCCGACCAGGCAGCGGTCGCCGATGGTGCAGGCATGCAGAATCACCTTGTGTCCGACGGTGACATCGTCGCCAATGCGCAGTGCAGCGCCTGCATAATGCTTTCCGGCATGGGTGACATGCAGCACGCTGCCATCCTGGATGTTGCTGCGTGCGCCGATGGCGATGTGATTGACGTCGCCGCGAATGACGGTCATCGGCCATACGCTGCTGTCATCGCCAATGGTGACATCACCGATGACGACAGCGCTGTCGTCGATCCACGCACTCTCTGCGATCTGCGGATGACTCTGTTTGAAGGGGCGAATTCCGCTCATAGGGACTCTCTTCTCTGCTGGAATGATTCAGGAATCTATGTTCGAGGTTGCTTGTTTTCACAAGCTGTGAGGTTATCATTATCCCCGCTTCACATCATGCTAGAATGCATTTTTTTATTCAGGGATGAGGCAGAAATTAAAGTACCAGGATGTGCAGTATTTTTGTTTGTGGTTTTTGTTGCCACGTCGGGCGCATAGTGAACTATGCAACCAAAGTGGCGGCGAAAAGCACGCACAAAAAGGCAAGCGAGATTGGTATTTTAATAAATGCCTCATCCCTTACCCAACCGATCCGGAACCGCCTGTGAGTGAATTGAAAAACGACCGATTTTTACGCGCCTTGATGCGTGAGCCAGTGGACATGACGCCTGTGTGGATGATGCGTCAGGCAGGACGCTATCTTCCAGAGTACCGTGCTACGCGTGAAAAAGCTGGTAGTTTCCTTGAGTTATGTAAGAATCCTGATCTGGCTTGTGAGGTTACATTGCAGCCGTTGAAGCGTTTTCCGCTGGATGCGGCGATTCTCTTCTCCGATATTCTGACGATTCCTGACGCCATGGGGCTGGGCCTCTATTTTGGCGAAGGCGAGGGACCGAAGTTCGAGCGTCCGGTGCGCAGCAAAGCCGACGTCGACGCCATCGGTGTTCCGGATCCCGAGGGGGAACTCGCTTATGTGATGAACGCAGTACGGGTGATCCGCCGTGAACTGCATGGCGAGGTGCCGCTGATTGGATTTTCCGGCAGTCCATGGACGTTGGCGACCTACATGGTCGAAGGCGGCAGCACCAAAAATTTTGCGCTCTCCAAGGGGATGATGTTCGATCAGCCTGCGCTCATGCATGCACTGCTGGAGAAACTGGCAGACTCTGTCACCAGCTATCTGAATGCCCAGATCGCAGCAGGTGCACAGGCGGTGATGATTTTCGATACCTGGGGCGGGGTGTTGACGCCGCGCGACTACCGTGACTTCTCTCTGCACTACATGAGCCGCATCATCGACGGCCTGACGCGTGAAAACGATGGCCGCAAAGTGCCGGTCATCCTCTTCAGCAAGGGTGGAGCATTGTGGCTGGAGCAGATGGCCGACAGCGGCGCCGATGCCCTGGGGCTGGACTGGACCATCGATATTGGTGATGCGCGCAAGCGTGTCGGCGACAGGGTGGCGCTGCAGGGGAATATGGATCCCTGTATCCTCTACTCAAGCCCCGAGCGTATTCGCCAGGAGGTTGCCGGTATCCTCGACAGCTTTGGCGAAGGCCCCGGACATGTCTTCAACCTCGGGCACGGGATCCATCCCGAGATCCCACCGGAACATGCGGCGGCTTTTGTCGAAGCAGTGCATGATCTCAGCCGCAGGTAAAAAAACCTGACCACGAAAGTCACGAAAGGCACGAAAATAGACAAAACGGGTGAGGCATTTGAAAACCCCGTCATTCCGGCATGTTTTTAGCCGGAATCCATTTACATTGATCCGTAAATAATTTTTTCCATGGATTTCCGCCTTCGCGGGAATGACGTGTTTTGGAGTTTTGCAAGAACCTCGGGTGTTCGTGCCTTTCGTGATTTTCGTGGTTGAAAAAGTTTTGTCATTTCTGTGAAATCGTACGCTGCTGGATCTCATTGATCTCCCGGATTCCCTTGTGCGCCAGCTTCAGCATGGCGTTCATCTCTTCATCGGTGAAGGGCGCCGCCTCTGCCGTTCCCTGAATTTCGATGAAGTGCCCCTCGGCATTCATGACGATATTCATATCGGTGTCGGCGCTGGAGTCTTCTGCATAATCAAGATCAAGGATGGGGACACCCTGGTAGATGCCGACAGAGATCGAGGCGACAGGGGAGAGCAGCGGAGAGGTCTCCAGCGTTCCTGCATCGAGCAATCCCTGAATGGCATCGCTGAGAGCCACCCATGCGCCTGAGATGGAGGAGGTTCTGGTGCCGCCGTCGGCCTGGATGACGTCACAATCGAGGGTGATGACACGCTCTCCAAGCGCCTCAAGATCGATTGCAGCACGCAGAGAGCGTCCGATCAGGCGCTGGATCTCCATGGTGCGCCCTCCCTGTTTACCGCTCGCAGCCTCGCGGCGCATGCGCTCAGTGGTCGAGCGGGGCAGCATGCCGTATTCAGCCGTCACCCAGCCGCGTCCCTTGCCTTTCAGCCAGGGTGGCACGCGTTCACCGACGCTGGCTGTGCACAATACTTTAGTGTCACCGCACTCGATCAGCACCGAACCCTCTGCGTGTTTGGTGTAGTTTCGGGTGATGGTGATGGGGCGTAATTCATCGGGTTTGCGGTTGCCGGGTCTGTTCAAGATGTTCTCCGTCGAGTGTTGAATCAGGTTATTATACGCACATCAATGGACAGCTTCAGGATCAGAACAATGACAGCAAGCATGACCTCATTTGCACGCCTCGACAGGCAACTCGAAAGCGGGGTGCTGGTATGGGAGATGCGCTCGGTAAATCATCGTTACCTGGAACTCTTTGTGCGTATGCCGGAGGAGTTTCGTGTGCTTGAACCCAAAGTACGTGAGCTCGCAGGCAGGCGGCTGAAACGCGGCAAGGTCGAGTTGAATCTGCGCTATACCCCCGCAGCAACAAATGCTGCGACGCTGAGCGTCAATATTCCGATGGTCGAGATGCTGCACAAGGCGCTGCGTGAAGTGACCATCCATGCTCCGGATGTCAAATCCCCAACATCGCTCGATGTACTGAGCTGGCCCGGAGTGGCATTCTCTGAATCACCGGATATGAAGCCGCTGCAGGAGACGGCGATGGAGTTGTTGCAGGCAGCGCTCAAGCAGATGCGCGAGAGCCGTGAACGTGAAGGCGAAAAACTGGAGAGAATGATCCGCGAACGCGTTGCCGCCTGCCACCAGCAGGTGGAACTGGCGAGGGAGCGCATTCCAGTCGTGGTTTCCGCATTTCGCCTCCGCCTGCAGGAAAAACTCGCCGGGATGAAAGCCGAACTTGAGCCGGAACGTCTGGAGCAGGAGATGGCGCTGCTTGCCCAGCGACTGGATGTGGACGAGGAGATGGACAGGCTCAGGGCGCATCTGCAAGAGGTGGAGCACGTGCTCGAACGCAGCGAGCCGATAGGCCGGCGCCTCGATTTTCTGATGCAGGAACTCAACCGTGAAGCCAATACACTGGCATCCAAATCAGCCGATCAGCAGATGACGGCCATCGGCGTTGAACTCAAAGTACTGATCGAACAGATGCGTGAACAGGTGCAAAATATCGAGTAGCATAATGAGGTGCTTACGAGACACCTGCAAAACTCTCTGAAACTGTCATTTCGACTGAAAGGAGAAATCTTAACCGATTGACAACCAAGATCTCTCACATGCGTTCGAGATGACAAAACTCACTATTTACGAGTTTTGCAAGAAGCACTTACAACACCTCGTATTCCGGCATCTCTTTTGTCGGAATTCATTTGCCCTGGGCAGCTTCTCAATAACTCCGTGTAATGTTTACGGCTGTGTAGGATGCTGCTGAGATTAATTTTCCTTGAAAAGATTTACAAAATCAGGATAACCAGACTCAGTAAGTCTGTTTTTTGGGATGAATTTTAAAGACGCAGAATTAATGCAATATCTCAGGCCTGTAGGATTTGGGCCATCATTAAAAACATGGCCTAAATGTGAATTTGCATAGAATGAACGCACTTCTATAAGTTCGAACCCGGGTGACCAGTCTATGGTTACTTTAATATGTTTATCGACCAGAGGGCGTGTAAAACTTGGCCAGCCTGTTCCTGATTGATATTTATCTTTAGAGCTAAATAAGGGTTCACCACTCACTATATCGACATATATTCCTTCTTCCTTATTATCCCAATATGCATTGTGGAACGAGGTTTCTGTTCCTTCGTATTGGGTTACCGTATATTGCTCATCGGTTAGCATTTTCCGGATTTCACTTTCTTGGGGTTTAGACCATGTTTTCGTAGATTCGGCATTTACCTGAAAAGATAAAAACACAAAAAACAAAAATAGTGATTTGAAATACATGATTGTCTAGAAACGCTTTACATAACCATGACAATAAGGTGTTCCGCCTTTTCTGCTGTAGTAATCCTGATGGTACTCTTCAGCCCTCCAAAATGGCATCACAGCTTTTAGTTCTGTCGCTATTTCAAATCCTTTCGCTTCTAACAGCTTTATCAGTTTTTCTGATATTTCTTTTTCTGATTCATTACTATAAAAAATTACAGAAGAATATTGGTCTCCTATATCAGGCCATTGCCCCCCAATCTGGGTGGGATCATGAGTTTCAAAAAATAACCGCGCTAAGGTCTCATAATCAACTTTGCCGGCATTATATTGAACTTCCACGAGCTCTACATGATTGGTGTGTGTATAGCTAACCTCTTTGTATGTAGGGTTTTCAGATTCTCCACCCATATATCCTGAGATTACATCAATTACACCTTTTTGTTTTTCGAAAAAGTACTCTAGCCCCCAAAAACATCCACCAGCAAAATAGGCTTTGGATACTGGTTGTTTTGATTCCATAGCATTAACCTTGGCTGTAAAAACCAAACATAAACTGAGTAAAATAAGTGTAAATCTATTTATATGCATAATATATCAGCTCAATTAACCTGTATTACTATGGTTAAAGTTTAAATTGTATCTTCTATGGACGATAAATAGGAGTTTCTTGAAAAAAACCAAAAAGTAGCGAATTTATTGGCGATTTGAGGCCAAAAATTGAGGGGTTCCCGATTCATTTCGGTAATATAAAATTGCAACTGATACCAAAAGAATCAGCAGTATAGGCCAAGATTCCATGAACCAGGTACGCGAGAAATTATCCCACGCATGGCGACACATACAAAGCTTCTTATTTCCCATGATTTGGGATGAACTCGGCGTGTTGACGGCAATGCAGAAGCTCCTGAACAGTGTACTGGAAACCATTAAACTGGAAGAGTACCCCCTAATCGGCCGGGTGCCAGGCCGCCCCTGGAAGACCGCACTGCCGTTGCACGGGCCTTTGTCACGCTGATGGTTTACAACAGTCAGAACCGAATGGCGCTAAGTTAAGCTGAAAATGCCAATTCATCCACTCTATCCGTCATGCCGGCGAATGCCGGTATCCAGGGAAAGCGGCACACATAGGTGGTTATGGATCCCGGCCTGCGCCGGGATGACGGTGGTATT
>JAIVTC010000122.1:0-2504 GCA_048629055.1 Candidatus Bathyarchaeota archaeon | reverse complement strand
GGCAAGGCGGAGCGCCCCAGTTTTGACCGCTGGTCCTACTGGCAGAAGTTTGACTACTGGGCTCCCTTCTGGGGCGCAGGTGTTATCGGATTGAGCGGCATGATGCTCTTTTTTCCGACCAAGCCGGCAATGATTCTACCGGGCTGGACCTTCAACATTGCGACGATCATACATGCCGAAGAGGCGCTGTTGGCGGCAGTCTTCCTGTTTACCGTACACTTTTTCAATTCCCACTTCCGTCCGGACAGGTTCCCGATGAGCACCATCATCTTTACCGGGGCCGTTCCGATCGAGGAGTTCAAGCATGAACACAAGCTGGAGTATGAGCGCCTGAAAGAGAGCGGCGAGCTGGAGAAGTACCTGATGAACAAGCCTTCCAGGGGCATGCAAACCGGTTCCAATATCCTCGGCGCTTTCCTGATCTTCGTCGGCGTGGCGCTGCTGACGCTGGTGGTATGCGGCTTTATCAGCTCCTGGTAGGGTTGGACTGGCTCTCTGAGATGTTACAGAAATTGGAAAACACATTCATAACCCACATTAATATTGATATTTACCTGGAGCCAAAACTATGCGATTTACTTTTATAGCAGCTCTTGCAGCATTGCTGATTTTCCCGGCTTCAGTTATTGCTGAAAGCAATGCTGCGCAGACGCAGTCTCAGCCAGCAGAAAAACAGGTGGTAAAAAAGCTGGAAAATGGTGTTACCTACGAAGTGATCAACAGCGGCAGCGGAAAAACGCCGACACCTGGCGATCGAGTGGAAGTGCATTATCATGGCACCCTGCTGTCGGGAGAGGTATTTGACAGTTCGGTCGAAAGAGGCAAGACGTCAACGTTTGATGTCAGTAGAGTGATCCCTGGTTTCAGCATGGCGCTGCTGAAGATGAAGGAGGGTGATAAATGGCGTGTCACTATCCCTTCCGGGCAGGCTTATGGAAAACAGGGGGCTGGTAAGATCGGCCCTGATGAAACACTGATTTTTGTTATTGAATTGATCAAGGTTCTATAACAATACTCATTCCAGATACGGGAAAGCATTGTCCCGGGAAAAAGGTAGAAAATATGGCTCGCAAGAAATCTCTGCTCCTGCTGGTACTGGTGTTTATTGCCGGCGCGATCTTTATGTTGTTGTTTGAAGGAGGCATGGCCTATACGAATGAGATGGAGTTCTGCACCTCCTGCCACTCGATGAAGGTCAATCTGGAAGAGTACAAGGAGACGCCGCATTATAAGAATAAATCCGGCGTGCGGGCCACCTGCTCAGACTGCCATGTGCCCAAGGCTTTTGGCCCCAAGATAGTCGCCAAGGTGATGGCCTACAAGGATGTGTTGCATGAGATTCTGGGAACCCTCGATACTCCGGAGAAATATGAGCAGCACCGCTGGGATATGGCCAGTCGGGTGTGGGAGAAAATGCGCAAAACGGATTCCCGCGAATGCCGCAGTTGCCATAGCTGGGAGAGCATGGATCTCAGTGAGCAGGATCGCTCTGCGAGAAAACGTCATGGAAGGGCCCCCGATGAAGGCAAGACATGTATCGACTGTCACAAGGGAATAGCGCATGAAGAGCCGGATGAGCCTGAGGAGGTGGAGGAGGATGAGAATGACAAGGACGAGAGCAAAGGGTAATGCATCGTTGCAGAGGTGGTCACATGAAGAGTAGCGTATTCCTTGCGATATCCTTGATGTTGCTGTTGGCAGCTCCGTTCGCCGCAGTTGCCGGTGAAGAAGACAGTGCTGATGAGATTGCGAAAGCGTACCGTATCGCGGCTAGTGTCGGTGATACTGAAGCGGTTCTTCATTACCTGGAGACTAATCAGGTTGAGGTAGACGCGGTAAACAGGTTTGGAAAGACAGCCCTGATGATGGCGGTTGAAAATGGCAATTTTTCGACCATTGTCGCCCTGCTCAATCGCGGCGCTGATGTAAACAGTCGCACAAAGGGCGGTTGCACTGCACTGACGTTTGCCGCAGAAAATGGGCATTCAGGCATTACGGCGATGTTGCTGGAGAAAGGCGCGCATCTGCATGACCGCACCAAGTCCGGGCAGGACTCCCTGATGCTTGCATCCCGCTATGATCTTGTCGAAATTGTTGATCAGCTATTGTTCAAGGGAGCTGATGTCAAGGCATCTGACAAGATAGGGCGGACTGCATTGATGATCGCAGCTAAAAAAGGGCATGCCGGAGTTGTCAGCATGATTGCCAAAGCGGGAGCCGATATTGAATCCCGCGACAGGGAAGGCGCCACTGCCCTGATCATCGCTTCAGCAAGTGATCGCCAGGATGTCGTGGAACTGCTGCTGGAGCTGGGTGCCGATATCGATGCGCAGGACAATGACGGAATCACGGCTCTGATGGAGGCAGTCTATAACAAGTCGATATCCATGAGCAGTATGTTGGTGGCAAAGGGAGCGAATACCGGACTCAAGGATACTTCCGGAAAGAGCGCGTTCGATATCGCACACAAAGATGGCGCGACAGAATTACTCAAACTGCTGAAG